>NZ_NIZW01000024.1 GCF_002727185.1 Rhodopirellula bahusiensis | reverse complement strand
AAGTGGACCTATCAGGGCACGCTTCTGGCTGCTTGAGGATCTGGTGAAAATGAGGTCATCAAGCGGCACAAAATCGTTCCGGAGGCACTAGTCCTTCCATTTCCCAGCCAATGACTTCATGCCGTCGTTGGTCTTCTTTTTCAGTTTTCTTATTGATTCATAGGTGCGCTTTCTTAAAGCGTACGGCTGTTCCGAGAGCACAGAAATAAAACCAATAGGGTCGTTCGGTAGCGTCAGCACGCCGGGGTCTGTGAGTCCAAGTATGCAGTCGATAGTCCCCCAGACTTCGCACGGCTGTAGTTTCGCGACTGTTTCACACAGTTCAATCGCCTCGGATTCTCGTTGACGACTTCGGATTGCGGCCTGCGCTTCGGCACATACCGCCCAACTGCGGTCGCTGAAGGCTACGGATCGAAGCTGTTCATCGCAGATTCCGCTTCCACAAAATGACGCCAAAAAAGCAGCAACTCGTCGTCGTTTTCTGTCGCTCGAACGCAGGGCTTCTCCAAGTTCTTCACTCAGTGTGCCTGGGTCCGCTTTTGCCCGAAAGGCACGCGCGATCTCGCTACAAATGGTCTTCTCGTATGTCGAGCACGCGACAGTGATGAGTTCCGCGACTGCTCTGCTCGGGTCGAGATCGAGAAGCACAACGGAAATTGAATTGCGATCTCGACGGTCAGAACCGAGTGTGCTAATTCCAATTTCGAAAGCAGCGTCGGGTGCCGTTGTGCCTAGCATCCTAATTGCTTGCGCCCTTGAGCCAATGTGGCAAACCGTTTGGTCGTCGTCGAGCGTTCTCTCCCAAAGCAATTCTTGATGCCTATGTTCAGAGGGATCCAGGAGAGCGACAGTGTCATGCATCCTGCTACCACCGCTACTGACCAGTTTCTCGATATGGGATTTGATTTTGGCCCGGGGGAACCCGCTAGACACGAGGTATGCGACGAGTCGCTGATCAATCTCATCGAGCTGGCCATCGTCGGGTAGTAGTTGCAATAGGGACTCGTTTGGGAGTTCGCATCTAGATATTGCCTTCAACACCGCGTACTTGAAATGGCCAGAATGAAACTGTTCGACAAGTCTGCTTAGCGTCCGATTGCAGTCGCTCGGAAGGTCTTCGAGTGCTAACAAGCAGTATTGGCAAAGAGCATCTCCAGGATCACAAGCCATGAGGACATCTTCAATCCTCTCTCGATACTCTTGCCTACCGCTTTGTCCGATTGCAAGTATTGCATTCGCAAAGGTGGGGTCATCTGGGTTCTGAATAACCTCAAGAGCAGCTGAAAGGTCTTGATCGTTCATCGGTTCCTGGCCTGCCCGCAAATCGCCGATGTATGGCGAAACTCTGAGCCCCCATTTAAGTATCCCGGTTACCACTGCAGCGTCTTCGCCAATGGCCGCCAGGCTATCGATAGACCGCATCTGAGTTAGATTGGTACCGCTCGCTCCAGAATCCCACATCACATCACTAATGGACTCTGCAGCCAAGGCTTTTCGAGTTGTACGGTCGGGCCTTACGATTGCCTGTTCACATCCTTTCAGTCGTGTGTGTCGACATGGCGATAAAATCATTGCGTTAACAAGCTTGGTGAAGCCAGTTCCGGCAATTCGCCTCAACAGGTTTGTTGCCAACTCAAATTGGTGGTCAACTAAATGCGAATCCCTATCTACACGAGATTCGGAGAACGTCAATAGTCTGGTTTCAAGGCTGGTGCCTCGTCGTTTACGTAGAGCTTCTAGCATGACTTGCCCGTGAAGCTTGTCTACCAAGTCCATGTCATGCCAAGGTGCGTTGGCATTCCGCAATTCATCTGATTCGAGATGTTCTCCAAGCGTTGTATCAACTAGATCCAGAATGGCTTCTGCTACCTGAGGGGAGATACGGTCACCATTTGAAGCTGCGAGCTTTATGTAGGTCATTTCTACCGATGCCCCATCCGCGACTAGAGTGAGCACAGCCGTGCAAGTTTGGTCGGGTATCTCGGCAAAAAGCGATCGCCCGATTGAACCCGCGTAAAGTTCAAGCTGTCGAAGCGGAACGCGACCTAGGACTTCCAGAGCCCTCGAAGGATCACGATGTGCGAGCGCTTGCAGGGCCGTCACGCCGACGAAGTCTTCCTCGGCATCCGCCCACTCCTGTAGAATCGGAAATCCGCTAGCATCGTCGTGGCTCGTAATGCATCCAATCATGCACCGTCGATCAGATGGCAATATCTCGCTCAGCAACCGTTCTTTTGTTGCTTCCCATACTTCAGCAGCAGCCGACAAATCCAAGTTGCCCAGCGCGTATACGAGAAATCTAAAACACCGGTCGTTGGGATCAGACTCGAGCAACTGCGTTCTCAACCAATCAAGGTCGATTGCTACGACAGCTTCAAACGCCGAGCACGCTCGTTCTTGGGCCGAGTAGTCTGTTGCGTTCTCTTTTCTGGCCAAGATGCGTGAACAATAGACGTTCCAGATCCGGTCTACATTGGCGGACGACGGAAAGTGCACTGCAAGCTGCAGTCCCAATTCAATCATGGCCTCATTGCCAGATTCAAGACAGTCGCGTGCAGTGTCAGCAATCAGCACAGGATGACTGCGCCCAATGATTGATAAAGCTTCGGCTGCACAGCTCGGGATCGCGCTATGCTGAAGATGTTCAATGTCCTGCAATCGCCGAACAATTGGATTGATCACGCGTTTTCCGAGACTCGCAAGCAGATGACGGTAGAACGTTTCGTCTTCGTGGCCCAGTCCGTCAGAGGTTTCCAACGCTTTGATTAGCATCCAGCAATCGCTGTTCTCCTCAGCTCCTGACATTTGCCAGAGCAAATCCATGGGTACGTAACCTAGTGACAATTGCCGCGTTTGACGGTTACCTCGCAAGCATGCTTGAGTTTCCTCGATCAGCTCGTCAATCGATAGCTTCTTATTGCGGTATTCTTGGCAAAGATAGGTAGCGTATGCCCAGCAAAGGAATCGTGGATGCCAGAAAGCGATATGGGTTGAGTCGGTGTACTTCAGCCATCCCTCTGTGATCAATTGCTTAACCAGATCTGGCGTAAACCCGGATTCCAAAAGGGATCCCAGCTGCCATGGATACTCCTGTGGTTCCTTGTAAAGTCTTCCCGCTGTCCTCGTTAGCAATGCCTGCGAGATTGGGCTTGAGACCCGATTCCATGCCGCTTCCACAAGGTCGTATTCGTTTCGCGGCCTGAATTCCGCCTCGGTGCAGGCAATATCTACAAATATCTTCGACAATACCGGCCGTCGAATTAATTCCCGCACATCACTAGGTACCGTCGTCCAACCCACCCCACCTTCAGTCAAGTAGTCACGAAGCTCGGAATGGCTAAAGTCTGGGACGGTAACGTTTGGCTTGAGCTGTGAAAGGGAAAGGTCAGTTGCAAGCTCAAGTGGAGCTGTCATCAGCAGCCGTATTCCCCATCGTTCCCAATCGAGATGAAGCAGTGCGTTTGCTTCGACGATGGACTTGATATCGTCAACGCATACAATCAGCCATGGCGAGGGAGCGTCTGGCTGTGTTTGCTCTCTCCGGTTTGCTAGTCTCTCTAAAGCTATTGGTGCGTCACGTTGTAGACCATAATTCCAAACCTCATGAACGACGTACGCCTCAACATCCTTGGCGCCGCGTGCTGCAGGAACCCAAACGACAAGTGCTCCCGAATCGTCCATGTTGGTGGCGACTCTTGCCAACCACCAAGTTTTCCCTTGTCCGCTATCGCCGGTAACAACAATTTCGTCCCGGAGGCCGGGCGTTTGCTTGCGAACGTCTGATTCTTTTCTGTATCCTTCCTTCGCCAGTTGTCCCACGAGACGCTTGCTCAACCTCGCATGAAGCCTTTCCCAATCACGAAAGGAATAGAGCGGGATGCTTGCTCGCCGAAGAAGTGATTCCGCATTTAGCTCTTGTGGACCCTGAGACGCTGCATCTAGAAGCACGCCGCACAGCTCACGTCGTTTTGCATCAACATCTTCTGCGAATTCAACGTGGTGGATCAAGAACTGATTCAGTCTTGCGGTCTGTAGCTCATGGGTGACGTTCTCTTGCATCCTGAATCGGGCAAGAAGATGCCAGACTTTTCGCTGGCTTAGTTCAATCGCTTCGTCTCTTAATCCTTCTCGCTTGCGCACAGCCTTGACGACCCAACGGAATAGCGCTAGGTCCGATATCTTGTTACCAGCTCTCGTGTGAGTGTTAGAGCTGTCATCCAGCGACTTTTCTAACCGATCAGCTGGAGGCTTCCTGTTAAGCGAGCTGAAGAAGTCGTAGGCTTTAGTCCAATCCCCGATCCGTCCTTCGGTGATGAACTCGTAGCGGCAACTGCAATCCAGGTGTTCGTCTGGAACAGCGAGATACAGATCTGGCAGCACCTCTTCAACGATCTTCTTAAGCGACCATGTACCCCCTCTTGCTTTCGCTTTCCATTGCTGAACAACACGCTCGCCACCAGACTCATACTGAAGATCGCCACCACTGTCAGGTTCCATTATCAGGCTGGCTTCAACAACGTCGTCTCCACTGCATTCCGCTGGGTGGAAGTGCAACGACACTGTCTCGTTGAGTGTGCCAATAATTTGGTACAGGATTCCGTTAATATTTGCGGAGCCGCCCACGCTTGACATTTTCCAATTGTCCCCACGTTTTAGATACTCAAACTTGCGTGATTTCTTTTCACGGCGATGCCATTCTCAACGCATCCGCAGCAGCAATTGTTCTGGTTGTTATCAGTTGCTGTCAATTGGCGGCGCAGAAGGGTCGCTAACTTTCGTCGATGTTCTATGGTGTCGACCGAATTTAGGGCCCCATGCGACATTACCCCCGTTGCAGGAGGTTTTGTTGCGTGGCCGGCCGTTGCTCGCACGCAAGTACACAAACGACCGATTGTAAACAGAAAAAACGAACCGTTCTGGAACGGTGTAGATGTGCTTGCATCTTTGTGCGAGTTCCGGTGGCCGACATCGGTGCATCTCCGGGACTGTGATTCGTGGTTTTGCTCTCATCCACCGAAGCGGAGGGGAAATGCTCCACGGTTTGGTTTCTGTCAGTGACGCGGCGATTGCTTTCCGACCGATTCGCAATCGTTTTCAGGCAACCTGATTCATTTCGCGAGGCGATCAGAATCGCTCATTTAGTTGGATGGCCTTGAATGGCTTTCGCAGCCTGAGCACGCAAGAACTCTGGCTGCTTCGCGAGGTGGCTGTACACCTGAGCGACCATCGCCGGATCTTTATGCCCCATGAGGTGTGCCGCCGCGATGGAGTCGATCCCGCCTGACGTCAATGCATGCGTCGCCCATGAATGCCTGGCTCCGTAAGCGATGACATGGAACTTGACCTTTTTAGAAATGCGGTCGAGCCGACATTTGATCGAGTCCTTCGTCCACGAGCGGTCTTTGCTATTTCGAAAGACGTGTCCTGTCGGATGCTTTGTCGCCAGCCGAGCGAGGATCTCTGCGGCCTTGGGAACGAGGTAAATCACGCGGGGTTCGGTCTCTCCTTTGGATTGGTCGGTCGGAAAGATGACCATGTCATCGAGAATGAAGCGTGCCTCAATCGTGCGGGCCTCGATGGGACGGCACCCGGTGCAGCACAAAAAGTCGAGCAGATCGTCGAAGGGGGCTTTGGCGTGTTCGCGGATTTGTTGCCATTGCTCGTGCGTGTAGAACACATCCCGTCGCTTCTTTTTTGGCTTTCGCATCCCTGCGATTGGATTGCGGAGCAGATAGCCTTGTTCCACCGCCCAGTTGAGATTTCGTTGGACAACGCCGATCGCGTCGGCGCGGCTCGTCGAGTTCCAGGTCGGTTTGTCGATCCACCGATTGACGTGGAAGGGCTTCAAATGGGTGACCTTGAGTTGCTTTCCGACCTTGTCGATGAAGCTCTTCAGGTAGTGCAAGCTGCGGTCGTAGGTTGCCTTCTTGCGGTTGGTCTGTACCCAGTCCAGGTAAGTTTGGCTCAGCTCGTAGAGCGTCGTGTTGTCCGTGGCGATGGTGGCCGGATCGGCCATCATCTGATGGAATTTTGCAAACGCCGCATCCTTGTCTTTGCCAAGGTTGATTTGCTGGCCGCCGGTGGAGAAATACCAGCTCTGGGTCTGCTTGCGGAAGAAGGGCTTTGGCTGCCTTGGCATCGGGACTCTCCTGATTCGTGCATGAAACGTGCATTTGACGTTTCAATGATCCAGAAGAATTCAACAAAAGCAATGTTTTGCCGAGTCGGGATGACAAGATTCGAACTTGCGACCTCTGCACCCCCAGTGCAGCGCTCTAACCAGGCTGAGCCACATCCCGTGAAGGCCAAAACTCTACCGAAGTTCGCTCGAGTTCGCTAGGGTGAACAGCCACTTTCACGAACTCCCCTTTTGTGCGGCTTCCGCAGGAAGTTTTGGCGATGGATCTGGCTATGCAGGCGGCAACAAAATCGACGGATTCCTCGGATCGTCTCGCGCGATCGATGCCCGACAATCCTCCCCGCTGGGGAACGGAAACGGAATCGCCAGCTGGCTCCGGCGGCGGCAATTGGCCGCGACGGTTGTTGACTCTGGCGGTGGTCGGCGTGTTCGCTTACGTCGGGGTGGCGGTGTGGCAAATGCTCCAGTCCCCCGATGCCACGTCGGTGGTCCCCGCCGCTCTCGGGCCCGTCCCTGATCGCTACGACGCGGATCGTGCGATGGGTTACTTGGTCGAGATTTGCGATCTTGGTCCGCGGCCGTCCGGCAGCCCCGCGATGCTGCAGCAGCAGGAGATGCTGACCAAGGTCTTTGAAGAGAACGGAGGCGAAGTTCGTTTGCAACGCGGTGAGATACGGCACCCGCAAACGGGCGAGAACGTGCCCATCGCGAATTTGATCGCGGCTTGGAACTCAAACGCGCCCACCCGGTTTTTGCTGTGCGCCCACTATGACACTCGGCCGTATCCCGATCGAGATCGTCGCGATCCGAAAGGCGTCTTCATCGGTGCCAACGACGGGGCCAGCGGTTCGGCGGCACTGATGGAACTGAGTCATCAATTCCAGAACCTGCCGAAGGACATCGGCGTCGACATCGTGCTGTTTGATGCGGAAGAGTTTGTCTTTGGCGAACAGAGCGGCGAGTACTTTTTGGGTTCGACCTTGTTCGCCCAGCAATACTTGATGGAACCGCCGGCGGTTCCTTACCAGAGCGGCGTGTTGCTGGACATGATCGCGGATCGCGAATTGCAATTGTTGTACGAACGAAACAGTCTTCGCTACGCACGCGATGTGACTCGTTCAGTGTGGGCCACCGCGAAACGATTGGGAGTGAGAGCTTTCACACCACGGGCTCGCAGCCAAGCGATTCGCGACGATCACTTGCCGCTCAATCAGATCGCAAAGATCCCCACCACGGACTTGATCGATTTCGATTACCCGCGACCGGGATTCCGTGCGCCGCAGTATTGGCACACGACGCAAGACATTCCTGAAAACTGCAGCGGGGAAAGCATGGCGGCGGTGATTTGGGTGGTGCATGAGTGGATGTTGGAGCAGAAGGGGGGATAGAAGGGGCTCAGGACCACAGGACCACAGGACCACAGGGGCTCAGGGGCTCAGGGGCTCAGGGGCTCAGGGGCTCAGGGGCTCAGGGGCTCAGGGGCTCAGGGGCTCAGGGGCTCAGGACCACAGGGGATTGCAAATTGCAAAATGGTCATTGCAAATTTTGAATTGGGGTGGGGTGTGATGGGTGACGCTTGCTGCGTTCGAGGGGGCCGTACGATGGACTTCCGAGTCCGTCGATCGCGTTGGGTGGAAAACTAGGCACGAGCGAGAAACCACATTGCCTCTCCGCGACGGCCCCGTCCGAGGCGACCTTTCGTGTGCCGCCCGTGGTCTCGGGGCTTCCGCCCCGAGCTAGCGACGTCGGCCCCATCCGGGGCAATGTTCTTGCAACGCATCAGTGAAGCGGGCGAGTCGGAATGCGAGCGTTCAGCGAGCGCTGCGGGGCGGCGATGCGTCCTGCGTTCGGGCTACCTCACGAGCACGAGCACGAGCACGAGCACGAGCACGAGCACGAGCACGAGCACGAGCACGAGCACGAAGCACGAAGCACGAAGCACGAAGCACGAAGCACGAAGCACGAAGCTAGAAGCTAGAAGCTAGAAGCACGAAGCTAGAAGCTAGAAGCTAGAAGCTAGAAGCTAGAAGCTAGAAGCTTTCCACCAACGTGATAGGATGATTGGATCCGACGGGTGGGGCTCACCGGTTGGCTCGCTTCTCTTTCAAAGGCTCCCTCATGTTCGCCGGTGGTTTGGTCCTCGCCAGCACGCTGATTTTCTTCGCTGTTTGGTTGCAGCGGTCCGAGCAAATTGGCTGGCCGCATGAACGGTTCGACGAAGACATCGACCAGCCCTACATGAAGCGTCGTCGTCGCTCTCGGAAACGGGTCAACTTCTTGTTCCTGGTGTCCGGCGTGTTGGTGCTGGTCGCGACGCTGGCCACCCCGCGAAATCACGCCGTTTGGTTGAGCTGTTGGATTTCGGTGATGCTGGTGTTGCTGACGATTTTGTTGCTGGCGGGTTTGGATGCGTTGCGCACGATCCGCCACCTTCGTCATCGATTGGATAATTTGCGTCAAAAACGATCGTGAGTTGGTACCGGAGGGCTCGCGCCCTACCGCTTTAAATGGAAGTGTGAAACTTGTCTCGGTCGGGTTGTGTCTTGACTTCGGGTCGCGGCGATGGCTATCGACCGAGACATGATGACCGACGATTCCATTGCTGTGCGTCGTCCCCGACGATGGGACGAACCGATGGACCCGCACATGACCGATGCGGATGTGGGATGGTTGCGCGAACAGTCCCCGTTTTCGAGTTTGGATCCGGGCTCATTTCCCAAATCGATCCCGCTCGATGGCATCCTTCGGAATGATTGCCGATTGCATCGTTTCGCTCACGGCGAAGTGATCGCTCGCGAAGGGGATTATGCGAACAGTGCGTTCTTGTTGGTCGAAGGGAACGCGGAACTATTGACTCGCGAATTGCCACCGGAATCACTCGGTCGGCGTGAAACCGAAAAAGTGTCTTGGCCCAAAGCGGTCTGGCAACTGCTGCGCCCGTCCGGTGTCCGCGAAGCTCGGCGTCCCGAGGAAGTCGTCCCAAATGTCGACTTACATGCCTCCGCCCATCATGCCGACGATCGTCCTCCGGTGTTGCAGTTGCAAGATTTCGATGGGCTGGTCCAAGCCGGCCAGAGCGTGCGTTTGGGCCCGGGGGAATTGTTTGGCGAAGTCGCCGCGATGTACCGGTCACCTCGATCGGCCACGGTCGTTTCGCAGGGCAACAGCACGTTGCTGGAGATTCGATTACAGGGTTTGAAAACGCTGCGTCGGGACCAAGCTTTCTCACAGCGGATGGACGATCACTACCGAGAAAACTGGCTGCCGCTGCATCTGCGAGAAATCCCATTGTTGCGGTTTTTGCCTGAACAGAATCTGCAGCGAGTCGTCGCGGCAACGGTGCAAAGATCTTTCGGTCGCTTGGAGTGGAACGCGGACTACAAGAAGACTCGCAAGCTGTCTCCCGCAGAGCAGATTGAAAGCGAACCGGTGGTGGCGACGGAAGGCCATCAGGTCACGGATCTGATCATCGTTCGCAGCGGATTCGGCCGTGTTTGCCAAAGTTACGGCGTGGCTCAACGCACAACCGCTTACCTCGGCAAAGGTCATTTGTTTGGATTGGAAGAGATCGCCCTGGGCGTGACCAACGAAGACGGCCCGATCAATTTGCCGCTTCAGCATTCGCTTCGCGCGGTTGGATTCTTGGACACTTTG
Organism: Rhodopirellula bahusiensis; assembly: GCF_002727185.1. Classification (NCBI taxonomy): domain Bacteria; kingdom Pseudomonadati; phylum Planctomycetota; class Planctomycetia; order Pirellulales; family Pirellulaceae; genus Rhodopirellula; species Rhodopirellula bahusiensis. Next base: position 97,434 of record NZ_NIZW01000024.1, on the reverse strand, counting down.
CACATACCGGTCGAGTGTTTCGCGACCGACATTTTGCCGCACGTTCGCCGCAGCGAGTTGCCAGCGCCGGCCGCGAAGGCTTTGTTGCGGATGCCGGCGACCGAGGAGGCTCGTGAACGCCGCAGCGAAGAACGGCCCAAGGTGGATTTGCCGATCGTTTCGACTTCGGTGACTCACAAGAGCGATGAGACATGGCAGGATTTGCCGAGTCCAACCGGAACATCTTTCGAGCCCACGGGGTTGCTTGAGTTCATCGTTCAGAATCGTTTCAACAACGGTCGCGAAGCGATGATCATCGACTTGCACCGTTGCACGCGATGTGATGACTGCGTCAAAGCTTGCGCGAGCGTGCATGACGGCAACCCCAAGTTTGCTCGGGTGGGCGTCAATCATGATCGCTTGCAATTTGTTCAAGCCTGCATGCACTGCACCGACCCGGTTTGCATGATTGGTTGTCCAACGGGAGCGCTGCACCGCGAAGAATCCACCGGGCATGTTCGCGTTTCGGAATCAATTTGCATTGGTTGCGGCACGTGTGCCAAAGGGTGCCCGTACGGCAACATCGAAATGGCGGCGGTGAACGATCCGAAGGGACGTCCTTACACCGACGAAGCCAGCAACCGACCGATTACCAAGGCGACCAAGTGCGACATGTGCAGTGGTTTGCCGACCGGCCCCGCCTGTGCCGCCGCTTGTCCGCATGACGCGATCGTACGGATCGATTTGAGTGAGTCGCCGCCGCTGGAAGATTGGTTGAGGAGACGAACATGAGCGTGGCTGAACGCCGCCGTTCCGCGTCCTCTCGACGCTGGCAACAATTCCGGACGGACTTTGCATCCAAATTTCGAAGCCGGGTGTTTGGCACCGGTCGGGCTTGGTCGTTTCGTCGCCGCCGTGTTGCCAGCCTCTTGATCGTCGCGATCGCGATTGTGTTGACGGCTTGGGCATCCCAGTCACTCCATGCGGCTCTCTATCGCAGCAGCGTGATGACGGGATGGACGCTGCTGAGCTGCATTTTGATTTTGTTTGCGATCGGTATTCGAAGGCGGATTCCGATTCTGCCACTCGGTTCGATGAGCACCTGGACTCAGGTTCATATTTTCACAGGAATCTTTGCGTGCGGTGTCTTCGTGATGCACGTTCCCGCGATCGCGACGGGTCGGTTGATTGCGGACGGTTGGCTGGAAGGAACACTCAGCGTGTTGTTCATCGGAGTCAGTCTGTCAGGTTTTTATGGGCTGCTCGCGAGCCGTCGTTTGCCAGCCCGATTGACGGCGATGGGCAGCCAACCTCGATACGATCAAATCGATTGGCACCGAGAGCAGCTGGCAGCTCGTGCGACGCAGCGGCTGGACAGTTTGACCAGCATTGACTCGCAACGTGTGTTGGGCGAGTTCGACGATCAGTATCTTCGCCGATACTTGGATTCACCGTTGTCGTGGTCACACCGTTTGTTCGCTCATTCGTTTCGACGTCGCCGGTTAGTGATTGGTCTGAACGAGTTGCATCGTTACTTGGAAGACGATGGCAAAGAAGTCGCTGACGAACTTGCCGGATTGGTTCGCCGCCGAGATGAGCTGGACACGCAGCACGCTCTTCAGTGGCGACTGCGAGCTTGGGTGGCGGTTCATGCCGTGATGTCGTTGGGATTGGTGGCACTCGCCATCATGCACACCATTCATGCATTGCAGTTTGTGGAATCATGAGACGCGACGACTTTCAACTGCCAACACCACCACGGATTGAACGTCCCGGATACCCGTACGCATGCGGGCGTTCGCCGGGATGTGATCCGTGCTTGCATGGTCCGAGCCGAACGGGTGCGTGTCCCTTTGCGGACGATGGTGATCCGGAGAATGAATCCTGTTCTCCGCGGCGGACATGGGCGGGACGTCGACGCCAATTCACCGCCGCGATGCTGGCGATTTTGGCTGCCGCGATGGTCGTGCTGTTTGCGACTCGAATGACACCCAAGGTGATTCAGCCGGGAAATCTGACGATCGCTCACGCACAGATTTTGTCGGGTGAGTTGGCTCAGGATCGATGTGCGGCTTGCCACCAGAACGCGACCAGCAACGGTTGGTTGGCAACGAACAGCGATGCGTCCACCAACGAACCAAACGACGGTAACGGCTTGTTCAGTCTGGCGAGTTGGATCGGCGGCAGCGGTTCGCAACACGCCGACATGCCGACGCTCGCGATGACGGACTTATGTTTGAATTGCCATGAGCAGCAAATGCCACGCGAGTCGGCTCGTTGGGCACACAATTTGTCGCAAGAGATCCGCGACGAACTGACATTGGCAGCAATCAAGAAACGTGATGGCAAGCCGCTCGATTTGGTAGCGATCTCAAACCATTCGCAGTCCGATGAAACGCTCCCCGAGATTCAGACCGTCAGCCGCACGACGTCGCTTCAAAACAATTTGGCTTGCAGCATTTGCCACCAGGAGCACCATGGCGCAGACGTGAATCTATCGGCGATCACGGATTCCCGTTGCCAAACCTGCCACGTCAATCAGTTTGGCTCCTTCGCTGATTCGCACCCGGAGTTTGGTCAATGGCCGTATGCGAACTCATCGAACATTCACTTCGATCACGGACGCCACGCGAAAATTCACTTTCCCAGTGAAGCTGAGAAACGAAACGGTGGCGAACCTTCGAGCAACAACGCTTTCGCCACGTTTGATTGCAAGACGTGTCATGTTGGGCCGAGCTTCTCCAGTTTTGATTTGGATTCAACCGATCCGGTGATGACGACGTTGCCGTACGAGATCGCTTGTGCGCAGTGTCACGATCAGTCGCTGCGGGTTCAGGTCGCGGAAGGACCGGCATTGCTGCAGTTGCCGACACTGCCGGACGACATCGCACAGCAGGTCGCGGATTGGCCCACGCTTGCATCGGGATTCGCGGATGGCACGGTCGATGGTTGGATGGCGTTGATGTTGCGAGAGCAGGTTAGCGAGACGGCGCTCAATCGTTTCAAACGCGTGGAAGCAGCCAACTGGGACTCACCGATCGTTCAAGTCGAGGCCGTTTCGCTGGCCAAAGCGATCACGAAGCTATCGCAAGACTTGGCCACGACCGGACAAGACGCATTGATGCAGCGTTTGCAAGAGGCGGGTGTCGATCGGCAAACCGCTCTGCCCTTGGTCGAATCTTTCCCGCCGCAACTCATTCGAGACGCGCTGCGAGTTTGGTTTGGCGAAGTCGAGGTCGCTCCCGAAGCGGGTGGTGACTTGTCGATGCAAGCGAATCCGCTGGATGGTTTGCTGGAGAACGAGTTTGACAGCGGATTGGACGGTCCAGATCCGTTGTTGGCCAATGCCCCATTGCTGGCCGATGACTCGCTACTGGCCGAGGATCCATTGGCATCCTGGTCGACCGCTGAAGACGAAACAACCACGCCTGAACAAGCGGACTGGGCCACGGAATTGGCGGCTCGCTACGACGCGGCCAAGACTCAATCGTTCGGCGGTTGGTATCGAGACGACGTGACGCTATCGGTTCGCTATCGCGGCAAAGGTCACTCCGACGCGGTGTTGCGATCGATGATTGAAATCATTCAATGTTTGCCCGCTGACGACCCGCTCAAGAAATCCATGTTGGCGCAGCCCGCTGTTCAAGCTTGTGTGACTTGTCATCAAGTGGAAATACAACCAACGGACGATGGATCGCTGGCCAAGATGCGGTGGCGAGCGTTTCAACCGAAAGAGAATGGCGATCGACTGACTCATTTCTCGCACACGCCTCACTTGAACGTGCAGGGATTGCAGGACTGCAAACACTGCCACCAGTTGGGAACCACCAATGCCGCAAATGCGGTGCACATAGAGGGCGAATCGTCGATTCATGCGTCGCCAGAGTTCTTGCCGATGACCAAGGCGAGTTGTGCCAGCTGCCACACTGAGTCCGCAGCGGGGGATCACTGCACACGATGCCACCGCTATCATGTGCACGATGTCCCATGATTTCCGACCGCCGCATCCACGCACCAATCCGTTTGCCAGTCGTCACACGCGACCGGGTGCGATTCCGTTTCGCTTTGGCCTGAGCGGAAGCGATCCGAGCGAGCACACCGCAAAAATCATAGCGGACCTGCGGCGATATCGGCTCGGTTTGATCGTCGGAAATCACGGGTCGGGCAAGTCGACGTTGCTGCATGACATCGCGGATGCGTTGCATTCGGAGTTCCCCGGTGGAAAATGGATTCAACTGACCGCTGATCCGGACCGATCGCGAATCGCTGGCGTCTCAAGTGTGTTGGCGAACGATCGTGCTGCCTTTGAGACGCAGGCGTTGGTTTCTTCCGACGGGGTGCTGGTCGTCGACGGGGCGGAACAGTTGTCGCCGTGGGGACGTTTTCAAATTCGACGACACGCCCGGCGTTCGGGGCAAGTTTGCTTAGTGACCGCCCACCGAGATCTTCGCGGTTTTCACGTGTTGCACCGAACCGAGGTGACCGCCAAGCTGATCGAAGACTTGCTGCAGGAATTGCTGCGAGACCACCCGGATGCTCGCGAAAAGTTGATGCGTTCCAGCGAGGGGCAACTGGCGGATTCATTTGCCGATGTCACGGACGTTCGCGAATTATGGTCTCGTCTCTATGATGTCGTGGGATTGCCAACGGAAATGTCTGAGTCAGGATGTTCCGACAATCGCACGGACGCTCTCTCCGATGCACGAACTGTCCGCCCCAAAACTTGCCCCGACCCCTGAGTTGATCCTTCATGGCTGTTCGTTTGAACGTGATCGTGCTGCGTCCCACCGGCGAGCATCGCCATTTCGATCCGGCATGCGACGACGCCGTGGGCCAATTGCTTGGTCGGCCCGGGTTGGACTTGGTGTTGTTGGATCGGATCCCCGGTCCGGATGAATCTGGCACCGAACGCTTGGCCGTGGAATCGATCGCGGGTGACGTTGCTTGCGTTAGCTGGACCGATGCGGAACAGGTTTCCGAACCGCTTGGACTGCTGAGCAAACGAGTCGCTCGAGTGCCGCATCGGCGCGATGAGGATGCCGCGCCGATCCAAAACGACGAACCAATCGCGAAGCTTTATCACTTTGACATGCGCCGCGACGGAGCCTCGCAAACGATCCTGGCGGATTTGCAAGCGTTGCTGGCGACTCGGCAGACGCCGATGTTTCAGATCGGCGGCGGCTCGGCAGCTCCGAAGCGAGCCAACGCGAAGGCGGTTCCCAAAGCCGCCTCGAATGCTGTGCCGGTCAAGGACATCACTCCGACCAAGCCAGCCGCAGTTCCGTCCGCGCCGCCTGCGTCTTCTGCACCATCGCTGACCAAGGATCAATCGACTGACTTGGATGCGTTGGTCGATGAGTTGGACGAGTTGGATCTTTGAGTTTATCTGTCGGAGCGGCGCCGAAGCGGCTTGATCCGGCCTACGTTTCTTGCACGTGGAATCGATTGCGATGGGGCTTGGCCGTTGAGGGTTGCCCGACGGAACAGTTGGGGACAACTGTTCTACTCTGATGCCCGGACTGTGGAGCACTTTGGTTGCGATAGTTTTCATCCCGGTAGGGATGTCAGATGTCTACCATCTGTCATCCCTACCGGGATGAAGGGAGAAGCAAACATCAGAAGTTTATCTGCCGAAGCGGTGCCGAAACGGCTTGATCCGGCCTGCTTCGCTTGCACATGCTTTCGATTGCGATGGGGCTTGGCCGTTGAGGGCTGCTCGACGGAACAGTTGGGGACAACTGTTCTACTCTGATGTGCTGCTTCTCATCGATCCAATCACCGGTCGTTCTCAAGCCCTCCCTTTGGGATGAGAACGAACGGTCCAGCACAAAACACGACTCACTCGATCGACTCACTCGATCGGGCGGAGGTTCAGCGAACCGATGTGGATGCCACCTGGTTCGTCGTAGCCGAAGATGCCACTGACGCTGAAGTATTTTTCCAGGTCGTCCCAGTCGGGCCAGTCATCACGACGCATCAGTTCCGCGACTCGACCAGCGATGGGATTGTCACCGCCTCGGTTCTCGATCGATTGAGCGGTCTCATCGGAGCTGGCCATTTCGTAAAGGATCCGATACGTCTCGGCATCACGGTTGAACTGGAACAGGAACGGCGTTTCGCCTTCCAACTTGGCGCCAAGTTCACTGGTCAGCAGCACGTAATCTTCATCATCGGCCAAGCGATCGATCTCCCCGCCCTCGGCACGAAGGACTTGCAAAAGAATTTCCCGACTGTCACAGAGCATCAACCAATTGTCGAGCAGCATGACGCTGCTTTCCGGCACGCGAATGCCGGGCTGATCGAATTTGCGTTGTTCGGAGAAGTACACGGTCTTGCCGCGAAGGACCTCGGGTTTCATTCTCGCTGGCGGTGCCTTGGCTTTGACCTTCTCGAGCAGCTTCTGAGCTTCTTTGGCGTCCTTGACTTCAATCGCGATTGCTCGCGCCATTGAATTCCACGTGGCCGGCAGTTGATAGCGCTGGATCGTGACGATGCGGCCGGTCATCAATGGGAACACTTCTTCCTTGAGCGAAACGTCAAATCGTTCTTGAACCGGTTTCTCAGTAAAGTTATCGAACTTGCCTTCGCCAGCGAAACGGTTGACGATCTTGCCGACGTTTTCAAACGCGGTCTCAACATCCCAGCCCACGCAAGTGAAACTGGCCGCGTCGGCGGGCACCCAAGTTGGCGGCGAAACCTGAATGTCCTCGGGACGAAGCACTCCGAAGAAACCATCGCGTGGAGGATCGATCAACACATGCATGTGGCCAATCGATTCCACGATCTCGCCACCGCGAAAGAGGCTGCCGCCGATCCCACGAATTTTTTCGATGCCGAGGTCTTGGACGATCGGGGCGATGAAGAACGCGGATCCACTTCGCGCGATGATTCGTTTCGCGATGCCATAAGGATTGACGAAGAATGTGATCTGCGGAATCTCCGCTTCGGCACCAATCGATCGGCTCATCACGGCGACGAAGTCCGCGTTCTGCGCAAGCGTTTCCGTCTCCGCCGAAGGAGTCGGCTTCGATCGTCGTGAACGACCGGAGGACTGGCTGGTGTCGCGTTCCGCAGCGTTCAACTTTTTCGCGATCGACTGAGCGATCGTTCGCCCGGCACCAATGACATAAAAACCATCTTGCTCAAACCATTCAATGACATCGCCATCACCACGTTGGCGGACCAATCGCGTCAGCTCGATCGAACCAATCTGTTCGTTCTGAATGATCATGCGATTCTTCTCCGCCAGTTCCATCAGGCGTTCGACCAAGGCCTCCATTTCTTTGTTGTTTGGCCCGGCATCAATCATCACGGCCACCGCGAACGAATTTTGTTGTCGACGTTTGGCTTGCAAGCGACGGGCGATTGCATCGTCGTCTTCCTCTTCTTCCGCCTTCTGCTCGTCGGTTTTCTCTTCCGGTGGCGGGCCCTCGAGCAATGCGATGGCGAGTTGGCCTTGCGGAAGCGAACGGAGTTCGTCGAGCGTCAATCCAAGTTCGTCACCGACGTTGTCGAACAAGTCACTAACGATTTGATAGATATCCGATACGAACGGTCGCATCTTGGGATCTTCCAACATCTTGCCCAGTGAAGATTCACCCCAGTCGTTTCGGATGTCATTGACATCATCGACTCGCAAGTAAGCCAGCGTGCCGGACGGCAAAAGTTTGGGAGCAGGAACGGTCGTTCGGGTGTCATCGACCGTCGCGGTGGCTTGGGCCGAGGCCACGGGAGCGACCACCATGCAGCTGATCACCGCGAAAAGGCATGCGATCGGCATCACCAACGTTACAACTGGAAAGTTCGGTGCAAACGACTGACCGAAACGCATAGATCGATGGGGAATCATTTTGGACGAGCTCGTGGGGGCTAGCTACAATCAGAGGAGAAGTGTCACTCCCCCAATCGTATCCGAAACCCAACGTCCAACGAGCGATAGTCGCATGAAACGAACGTCTCAAATTGTAGCGTGCCTGGCCGCTTCCACTCTCTGGATGGCTCTGGGTTCGTCAGCGATGGCTCAAGGCACTGGGAACGACACCGGAACGGGGAACGCTGCCGGAGGCCAAGCCGAGGGCACCATCACGCAAGGTTTGGATCCAGATGCCGTCTTCAGTCAGGGGATCCAGCGAGGTGGAGCGGTTGGTGCCAATACAACGACTCCCGTGGGCGCATCGGCGGTGTCCCAAGCCGGTGGCGGTGCGGGCGGGGGCGGCGCAGGTGGCGGCCTCGGCGGATTCGGTGGTGGCGGCGGATTGGGAGCCGCTTTCGGTAGCCTTTTCGGCGGCAACGCGGCCCGTGGCAACACGGCGACCCCACCCATTCGAACACGACTTCGCAGTGCGGTTGAAGTCGCGCCGCTGGAGCCTGTTCGTGTGCAACAGTCCGCTTCCTCGCGTTTGCGTGGCACATCGAATCTGACCACGATCAATGGCAATCTGCCTGGCCGTATGAATTCTCAACCCACTCGGTATGATGGTGTGAATGTTCAGGTCCAAGACCGCACGGCAACCCTGAGCGGCTCGGTCCGCAACGAATCCGATCGCCGGATGACAGAATTGCTGATGCGTTTGGAACCGGGCGTCTCTCGAATCGACAACCGTCTCAGCGTTCAACCCTGACCACGGTTGGACCCTCGCCGGCAATGATTTCCATTTGCATTTCGGGCCGGCGAAGCGTCTGATGAGAAAGCCGCGCCGAAACGAAATCACACCGCCGCTTTCCTCTTTTTCATTTGCTTGACTCCGATGGTCTCACTGCCTCTCGTCACGACCACCGATTCGGAGTCCAGCGGCCCCCGCAAGAACCACCTGCTGAATTGGTCGCTTGATCAGCTCAAGGATTGGCTGCAGGAGCAGGGCCAAAAACCGTTCCGTGCCAAGCAAATTCGCCGTTGGCTGTTCTCCGGACGAGCCACCTCGTTCGAGGAAATGACCGACTTGCCGGCCAAGCTTCGGACGCAGTTGGAAGAACACTTTGTGATCTTCAACGCGAGTGAAGCGGTCGTGTCGAAGTCCAAGGACGGCACCGAAAAGATCTTGGTTCGATTGGCGGACGGCGGCGAAGTCGAATGCGTGCTGCTGCGTGATGGTCCTCGACGCAGCATTTGCGTCAGCAGCCAAGTCGGATGTGCGATGGGATGTGTGTTCTGCGCCAGTGGGCTGGACGGCGTCGATCGCAATTTGACAGGCGGCGAAATCTTAGAACAAATGCTGCGACTGCAGCAACGATTGCCCGCCACCGAACGGCTCAGCCACATCGTGATGATGGGCATGGGCGAACCGCTGGCGAATCTGCCCGGCGTGCTGGCGGCCCTCGACGTCGCTCGCAACGAAGATGGGTTGGGCATCAGCCCTCGCCGCATCACGATCAGCACGGTTGGTTTGCCGCCCGCGATCGACAAACTGGCCGCGGCGGGAATCCCGTACAACTTGGCCGTGTCGCTGCATGCCCCCAACGATGAACTGCGGAGTGAGCTGGTTCCGGTCAATCGCAAGGTCGGAATCGAGCCCGTTTTGCAGGCGGCGGATCGCTACTTCCATTCCTCGGGGCGAAGACTGACGTTCGAGTACGTGCTGCTGGGCGGAATCAACGACGGCGACGAGCACGCGCGGCAACTGAGCCAAATCCTTCGCGGTCGCAGCGTGATGATGAACGTGATCCCCTACAACCCAGTCGAGGGTTTGCCATACCGAACGCCCAGCGGAGCAGCAATTGCCCGCTTTCGTGCGATCTTGGAATCGGCAGGGGTGAACGTGAACTTCCGTCAACGCAAAGGCGACGAAATCAACGCCGCCTGTGGCCAGCTTCGTCGGAACCGCGGCGGTCAAAAGGCCGCGACTTAGTCCGCGATCGCGAATTTCCGCAATCGTGTTGACCCCCGCGGACTGAATTGACTATTTCTCGACCTTGGCGATGAACGCATCGCTGTTTGTGTGTCAGTCATTCAATTCCAGGGATGGAAAATATGTCCGTTTCAGTCATGCGGATCTTTGGTCGTTTTGCCGTTGGTTTCTCAGTCGCCCTCGCGACGATCTCCATGACCGGTTGTGGCTCGTCCACTCCCGAAGCGGTCGCATCCAAAACCAGTGCGTCGTCGACGCAAACCGGCGCCGCATCGGCGGAAGAAGCCGAATCCGTCGTGGGTCAATTCCTCGATCGAATTCGCCGTGGTGGTGCCGAAAACACAGCCATGACGTTGCTGACCGAGCGTGCTCAATCAGAATTGGCTCGGATCGGTCACACCGTTCAACCACTCGGATCGCCGGACGCCGAAGTCACGATCACTCGAAGCGAACAAGTCGGGATGGAGCACCTTCCCGAAGGTCAAAAATTCCCAACGCGTTTGGTTCACTGCGTTTGGAGCGAGCCATCGGCGGCCGACGGAACCAAGCAAGAATTCCAAATTGTCCTGCCCGTTGTTCAACAAAGTGAAGGATGGCGGATTTCGGGAATGGTTCTGGGAATCGCAACCGGCGAACCCGAATTGATCCTCGACTTCGAAAACGGCGACGAGATGGCTCGCATCCTGAACGCTCAAGGACAAACCCAGACGGCCGCGAATCCAGCAGCGACTGCGACCGAATCGCTGCAACGCTGATTCAAGCAAATCGGGCCGCAAGCTCGAACCTTATCGACCAAGACGCCTCGCGTTCCCAGGTTCTCGCAACCCGGGTGTCACGCGAGGCTTTTTTCGTTGGCATCCGAGGCCGGCGAAGGAACTTCCGCGAGAAGCCACCAATGGCGAACCACCCGCCATTCTCGGTTTTCGACGTTGCCTTCCGCGATCGACTTCTACGATGCCAGTCGCGTTGGCACGTTCGCGGATTCACCGGAAAACGCTGGTTCGCACGCCTGATCGCTTGGATCTCCTCTGAAGATCCAGCTGAGCTGGCTGCGGCGGCCCGAGGAGTGAAAGTTGTGCTGATTGCCCAAAGCATCGCCTGAACAAGGGTTTGGGTGATCTGGGCAATTGACAACATTTGCTAGCGAGCTACCGTAACGCGAAGTCACTGCAAGCGGTAATGTCACCGCATCTCCCCGAACCCCCCTCTTGTGAGCGGTCGACGGACGGAGTGTAACGCAATCGATCAGGGTGACCGGATGCCACCTCAATTCAAGCGTGCGAACACGGATCGCACCGAAACCTCCGAACTAACTCTGGAGAAACACATGAATCGGAATTTGGTGAAGGGTACCGCCGTCGTCGCACTGATGTTGGGTGCTTCGTTGGCTTTCAGCAGCAGTGCAAGTGCATTCAAATTCTTGCAATCGAACAAATGCTGCAACTCAGGCGGATTGTTCAGTGGTTTGAAGGCTCACAAGTGCGGCGGCGGATTGCTGGCCAAACTGAAGGCCAAAGACTGCTGTGCTCCTGAGCCTTGCTGCGAGCCTGCGCCCGCACCTTGCTGTGAGCCAGCCCCAGAACCATGCTGCGAGCCAGCACCTGCTCCTTGCTGCGAAGCTGCACCTGCCCCAGCACCTTGCTGTGGCGAACCTGCTCCCGCTCCTGTCGTCGAAGCAGCTCCTTGCTGTGGTGGCGATGTTGCTCCCGTGATGGAAGGTTCCGTCATGCAAAGCAGCGAAGGTTTCGACCTGGCTCCAGGCGAAACTTTGGTTCCTGGTAGCGTCGTCACCGGCGAAGCTGCTGCTGCAACCGAAGAAGCTGCTCCTGCGGCTCCCGTTGCTGATGCTGCTGCAGACGCTGAGTCGACTGAAGAAGCTGCTCCTCCAGCACCTGCTGCTGAAGAAGCTCCTGCTGCTCCAGCCGCTGAAGAAGCACCAGCAGCAGAAGAAGAAGCTCCTGCCGCACCAGCAGCAGAAGAAGTCAAAAGCAGCAGCGATCAAGCTGAAGAAGCTGCTCCTCCAGTGCCACAACCCGATGCCAACACCGACATCTAGTCTGTGTTGATTGAGTTTCGGCTCAATCCATCGAACTGAAAACTAAAAACCCCGCATGTGATCTCACGTGCGGGGTTTTGTTTTGGTTGTGCTGGGGCGTTGTTATAGAGAACGCTGAGGGCCTCAGCGTTTTACGTGGTCAGCGTTTCACTCAGATTGGAATCAATCCTCGTCGTCTTCGAACACTTCGTCCGCACCGGGTGTCTTGGGGTCCTCGGGAGCACGCTTGCGAAGTTTGCGTTGAAGCGAACGACGGTGAATGCCGAGTCGGCGGGCAGCTTCCGAAATGTTGTTGCCGCAATCCGAGAGCACGCGATGGATGTGTTCCCACTCGTTTCTCGCAAGCGATGGTGCGGGGAAAGCCAAGCCGCCTTCGGGAACGTTTTGCCCTTCGCCACGAATGAACGCGGACAGAATGTCGTCGGTGTCAGCGGGCTTGCTGAGAAAGTTGACCGCACCGGCTCGCACCGCATCGATGGACGCGGGAATGCTGCCGAAGCCAGACAACATCAGAATGCGACAATCCGGTTTGATCTCGAGCAATCGCCGCAACAGATCGAGACCGCTGCGCCCTGGCATCCGCAAATCCAGCACCGCCAAGTCCGTGGGTGATTGGCTGAACACAGCCACGGCTTCGTCGTAGTTGCCAGCCATCGAGACGCGAAAACCGCGGCTTTGCATTGCCACCGCCATCCGTTCGCGAAGCACGACCGTGTCATCGACCAACAGGATGCTTTCCGCCCCGACGGTTTCGGACGTGCAAACCTCCGATGGACTGGGATAAGGCAGCACACCGTCGTGGCCGCTATTTGGATCAGAGAAACTCATCGTTGCACCAGTGCATCAGTCGGTGGGGGTACGGGCATTCCAGTATAGCAGTCGAAAGAAACGATTCAGCCCCTCGCAGGGTGAAGGTGCGGCAAGTCACCACATCGCGTCAGGAACCTGCAACGACAACGCGCGGTCATGCGGGCCCTAGAGTTTCTTCGCGTGCCGGTCGGACCGGGTCATTCCTTCGGCAGCGGCAATCGAACGGTCGCGACGGTGCCCATTCCCGGTGTGCTTTCGAACTTCAACGTCCCGCCAAGCCGCGTGATCACGTTGCGAGTCAAAAACAATCCCAGCCCAATTCCGCGGCCAGGTTCCTTGGTGGTGAAGAACGGATCACCGGCCCGATCGAGCACATCGTCGGACATCCCCAGCCCTTGATCGCGAACTTCCAGTCGAACGTCCTGGCCTTCGACGATCGGTTCCACCGTGACGAACTGCGCCGAGTCGCTGGCGTCCAATCCGTTGTGAATCAAATTTCGAATCGCTTGGGCAACGGCCTCCTCGGGCAACCACATCGGTTGCTCTTCCCACGACGCGTCTTCGTCAGGCTCCAAAACCTCAACCCGGTGCGGATCACGAATGCCTTCGAGAGCGGTGTCGATCAAATCGCCCAGCGTGGTTCGGTTCCATCGCTGAGCCGCGGTGTCCCCCGAAGCCGCACGCATTCGCGAAAGGATTTGGCGGCACATTAACAATTGGCCGTCGATCAATGACAAGTCTTCGTCAACGGACTTGGGTTTGGGAATGTCTTCCAAGTGGCGAGTCAACTCACGGCAAGCCACATCGATTGCAGACAACGGCGACGCCAATTCATGAGCCGCCCCCGCGGCGAGCGTCGTCAATCCTTCCAATCGCATCGCGTCGGCCCGTTCCGATTGGCTGCGGCGAAGGTCTTGTTCCCGAAGACGCAACTGACGCGAAATCCGAGTCACAAAATAGGCCAGCACCGTCGCACAGGTCACGAACGCAAACAGCAATCCGCAATCTCGCAAATCTAGCGTTGCGATCAGCCAATCGGGAGTCTGAGCGGGCTGGATCGTCAACCCAGCCACGGGCCGAGAATCGATCAGCAACGTGACATAGCCCAGCATTGCCAAACCCGTCAGCGTCCACGTCAGCGGAGCGGTCAAGATGACTCCGCCGATCGCAATGTTGACGAAGTAGAACAGGCTGAACGGGTTGTCGGCTCCACCGGTCAAATACAACATCGCGGTGAGCGTGATCAGGTCCATCGCCATCAGAACAAACGCCAATCGCAGCGGCGTTTCCGATTTGAATTCGCCTAGCAAGTTGGCTTGCGAGTCCAAACTTTGCGACACAGCACCTGAACCAAGGGCCCCCGAACTCAATGTGGCGGGACTCAGGGCGACATCGGGATCGGTCGCGGATTCGCCGAATGACTTGACTCGATTGCGTTCCGCTCGCGAAAGCCACCAACCGTAGGCCCCATTGGTGATCGCAGTGAAGATCACCAATATCAACAAAGCGCCGATTGGCAACGACGTCGGCGTGAGCAGTCGAGCGAAGAGGATCGTGATGAGCTGGCCGACGATCGCAAATGTCCGCAGTTGCAACAACCACGTCGACGACCCCAAGGGCGCGGGTGCGATCAACGGCATGGCAGGCTCACAAGCTCAGTGGGTTTCGCGACGAGTCAGCTCGTCACGCAGCTTGGCTGCCAACTCGTATTTCTCATCTTGCACCGCAGCGTCCAACCGTTCACGCAGCGTTTGTCCAACGGAGTATTCGTTGCGGAGCGATTCACGAAGATCGACCAATCGCACGATCAATTCATCTTCGTCGAAGTGCTCTTCGGCTTCGTGCTTGACGAAAAACTCACGCAGCGTGTCCAAACCGCGATTGATTGCCTGGATGGCTTCCTCGGGCGTATTCTCTTCCAGTTCCCCGAGAGCTTCCGCTTGCGTGCGATGGAACAACACGAAAGGTCGATATTGTTCATGCGACGAGATCCACTCGGGATCGTCCGACATTTCCTCGCACAAATCCATCAATCGCAGCGTGTGATCCGCGTCCATCACGGCTCGGTGATAGAACTGCAATCTCAACCAGCAAATTCGGCGGTGATAGAACTGCATGAATTCGCGATCGATTTCATTGCAGTCTTTTTCGGAAAGTTCCGCATCGGGATTTTCCAGCCGAGTCATCTGCAAGTGCTGCAGGTATGTTTCGCTGGACTCGATCAATTCGCCATCTGGACGCCCGGTCGTTTCCAGTTGGAGGACGCCCATGTCCACTCGCATCTGGATGACATCTCGATCATCTTTGCCTTTGATCAGGCGGACGTTGAGCGAACTGGGATCGAATTCCCAATTGCGAAGTAGGTCGTCAAGATGCCGAGCACGCTTCATTGAGCAGGGATGCCAGAGTGAATCGAAGTGGAGGAGATTGTTGCGAGAATCATTCCATCCGATTCGCGCACTCGCCAGTATAGCAAGGGCCCGCCAAACGAGAACCTTCAATCGTCGAAGCGAGGTTTTCCACGCAGACGTTTCTTCTCAGATTGCTGGCGTTTTCCTTCCAACCGGCGCCGCTTACTTCCCAGCGTCGGCCGCGTCGCGTTTCGTTTTTTGGGGGGCAAACGACAACCCAGCAACATCGAGACCAACCGCTCGCGAGCGTCGGCAAGATTTCGAGATTGATCCCGCGTCGCCTCGCTGTGCAGGACCATTTCGCCCTCTTTATTGATGCGAGTCCCAAACTGCGTGACAAAACGTTTGCACCAAAATTCATCAAATCCGGTCTGAACGACCGGCTTCCAACGCAGCGTCACTTTGGAATTGACTTTGTTGACGTTCTGTCCGCCCGGACCGCCACTTCGCGACGCCGACCAATTCAGGTCCGCTTCGGCAATGATAAAACGACTTGTTACGGGTAAATCAGCCATGGCCTCAGGTTCTACAATGCATCGTGCATGGGAACCAGCGTCCGTCGCGATGGCCCACTACAACTCAACGATTTCACTTCTTGACGAACGTTTGCGATGATCGATCCACGAGCCTGCTTCCTGTTTCCTTCCCGTCGGTTTGCCAGCTTTCTAGCAGTCGCGTTGGCGCTTGTGACGTTTCCGCAGGGGTGGGCCGAATCGCCGCTGACCCAGCCGAACTGGCCTCGATTTCTCAACGATGATTTCAGTGGCAGTGCGAAGCTGACGGACTCGGCTCCCGAGTCGATTGCTTCTTTGGATTGGAACGATCCGCCCAAATTTCATTGGGCTCTGGAAGTGGGAGACGGCTATGGCATTGGAGTGGTTCGGGGCGAAAACTACTTTCACTTCGATGCGACCGAAGATTCCGAACGGATTCGCAAGATCGATCTCGCCACCGGAGCCGTCCGCTGGTCTCGTTCGTATCCTCTGGATTACCGAGACATGTATGGATACGAAACCGGGCCGCGATGCAGCCCAACCATCGCCGAACAGTCAGACGACTTCGGTGACGCCCAAATTTTCACCTACGGTGTTGCCGGACAACTCACCGTGTGGAGTTGCGACTCGGGCGAGCAACAATGGACCGTCAATCTGAATGAGAAGTACGACGTCGTGCAGAACTTCTTTGGTGTCGGTTCGGCTCCATTGATCATCGGCGATCAAGTCATCGTGATGGTCGGTGGTAGTCCGGAAGACCAACAATCGCTCGCCCCCGGAAGATTGGACCGAGTTGTTCCGCAAGGGACGCTGATGGTATCGCTGGATCGAGCGACAGGCGAAATCCTTTGGACCGGCGGCGATGACTTGGCCAGCTACAGCAGCCCACGAACCATCACCGTGGACGGCAAGCAATATCTGCTGATGTTCGCGCGAGATCACTTGTGGGTGTTGGACCCAACCGACGGGAAATCGCTCGGCAAGGTTTATCACCGGGCGGACATTCTCGAGAGCGTCAACGCAATCATCCCAGTCGTGGACGGCAATCGTGTTTTGATCAGTGATTGCTATGACGCCGGGTCAGCGGTCTATGACATCGCCGTGAAAGATGTCAACGCCACGTTTGAGACCGTGTGGAAAGATCCAGTCGGTCGCCGGCGGTCTCAATCGTTGCGTTCGCACATGTCGACACCGATCCTTCACGAAGGCAACCTTTATGCATGCAGCGGCCGAAACGCTCCCGACAGCGATTTTCGTTGCGTCGACTTCGCCACCGGCGAAGTGAAGTGGACGGCTCTGGATCGACGACGTAGCACCGCGACACGGTTCGGCGACGTGCTGCTGGTTCTGAGGGAGACCGGTTCGCTGCATATCATTCGGGCGACACCGGACCAGTTCGAAGAGCTAGCGGTCTGGGAATTGGAATCCGCCGGCGGCGACCGCCCAGCACTCCAATTCCCCTGCTGGTCCGCCCCCGTCCTGATCGGCAATCGCATGCTGATTCGCGGCGATCGAACCGTCCTGTGCCTCTCGTTGCCAGAGCACGATCCTTCGTGAAGGAATGACCGGCCATCCTGAAGCACCACCACGTACGATGGTCTTCCAAGACCGTCGTTCTCCCGATACTCAATCGCTTTCCAACGCCGCAGACCGCGATTCGGGGCCGGGCTTGGAAGCCCAGCCTACGTGCACCGGCTTTGCCCCAACCTTCGTACGATGGTCTTCCAAGACCGTCGACTCGATTCTGTGGCCTGACTTCGACGGGCCTTGGAAGGCCGTCGTACGTAGCAACTGGCAACGTATTACGGATCAGATCGACCGCTTCTTTGAACGCGTCGCTTTGCAGCCGCGTAAAATGTCGTTCCCGTCATTCGGCGGACGCCGCCCATCGCTCGAACACAACACGAAACGATTCATGGACACTCCCCAACCCAATTCCGACTCGCCGTCTCGCGACCGACGCGATCCCGTGGGTGGGGTGATCCACGCCTATCAAAAGTACGATCCGGTCGCGTTTCCTCCGCCCAGCCAACCGCCGCCGGATCTCGTGTCGCCCGCGTTCGAACAAGCGTTGATGTACGGCAACTTTCATGAGTTGTCTGAAGAGGACCTCGCCAACGCAGTCAAACTCGACCCCAGCCAGATCGCGGGTTTGGGACCGAGCATCGATTTCTTGAAAGCGTTGCTGGAGGATCGCAAACGCAAAATCTTAGAAACGTACGAAGCTCGGACGGTCCAGAAAAAAGCTCGCAAGGCGTTCAACCAAGCCGCCAAGAAAGTGCAGCCACCCGCCAAGATGGAAAAGCTTTTTCGCATGGCGGTCAATCAAGAACAACCTTTCATGATCGAACGCCTGTGGTACCAAACCGGCGACGACAACGGGGACCTCGCTCGCAATTTGTTGGCGACCGGTTCGGCGATGGAAGACAAACACAACATCGAAGAACTGGCGACGAAGTACGACTTCATTGGCAGCGAATCCATGTCGGTCCGCAAGGCACTCGAGATCAAAGAGGAACTCGAGAAGATCGACGAGTTGCTGCAGCAATTGGAAGAGGCCGAGAAGTCCGCTCAGATCGGCGTGATCGACATGGAAATGCTGAGCGAGTTTGCTCAACCGGGCGACATGGAACAGCTCGAGGACATGCGACGCCAAGTGGAAAACCTGATGCGAGAGCAAGCCGAACGTCAGGGTTTGGAACGCAACAAAGATGGATCTGGTTTTCGCCTGACACCGCAAGCCTACAAAATCTTTCAGGGTCGTTTGCTGGAGCAGATCTTCAGTGAACTCGATCCATCGCGGACTGGTCGCCACGAAGGCAACGTGGTCGGCGAAGGAGCCGTTGAACTGCAGCAGACCAAACCCTATGAGTTCGGTGATAGCGTCGCCAACTTGGATTTGCCGCAGACGATCATCAACGCATTGTTGCGGCAGAAGGACGAACGTCCACTGCGATTGCACGGCGACGACATCGTGGTCCACAAGACTCGCAATCACCCCAAGGCCGCCACGGCGGTGATCATGGACATGAGCGGCTCGATGCGGTACGAGGGCCAGTACATCAACGTCAAACGCATGGCGTTGGCACTGCAAGGATTGATCAACAGCGAGTACCCCGGTGACTTTCTGAAGTTCATTGAGATGTACACGTTCGCGAAACTGCGAACTCCTGGTGAGATCATCGAGTGCATGCCAAAGCAGGTCACCATTCATGATCCATGGGTTCGTCTGAAATGCGACATGAGCAACCCGGACATCAGTGAACACGAGATCCATCCGCACTTCACCAACATTCAACACGCGTTGCAAATGGCGAGGCAAAACTTGGCCACCTGCGACACGCCCAATCGGCAAGTCGTGCTGATCACCGACGGATTGCCAACCGCGCACTTCGAAGGCGAGTGGTTGTACATGCTGTATCCGCCTGACCCGCAAACCGAAGAAGCGACGATGCGGGAAGCCCAACTTTGTGCAAAGGAGGGGATCACAATCAACATCTTCTTGATCCCAAGTTGGTCGCAGAGCGAAGAGGACATTCGGTTCGCCTACCGAATGGCCCAATCGACTCGCGGGCGAGTGTTCTTCACCAGCGGAAAGAACCTCGATCGGTTCGTGCTTTGGGACTACGTCAACAACCGACGCAGCATCATCGCCTGAAAGCAAAGTGGCATAGGCTTCCAGCCTGTGATTCGAACCGACATCCGCGATCTCACAGGCTGGAAGCCTATGCCACACTTGTTGGCGTTGTGTTAAAACGCCCGCATGGCTGAACCAATCTCAAAACAACAGATGGCGTGCGACGAAGCGACTGCGAAATCTCTGATTGCGGACAACTGGCATGCGGTCCGGCAATCAGTTTCCGAAACCGCCGAACGGTGCGGGCGTGCTGCCGACAGCGTCCGCGTGGTCGGCGTCACGAAATACGTTGATGCTGAGATCACGAGTTGGCTGGTCGAAGCGGGATGCCATGACCTGGGCGAAAATCGGCCTCAGCTATTGGAGAGCAAGTTTCAAACGCTCGATGATGCCGACATTCGCTGGCACCAAATTGGGAATTTGCAACGCAACAAAGTCCGCCGCTTGCTTCCCGCGGAACCGCTCGTTCACGCGATTGCGAGTGAACGGTTGCTCGATACATTGCACTCCGAAAGCTTGCTTCAATCACGATCGATCGATGGCTTGATCGAGATCAATGTCAGCGAAGAAGAAGCCAAGACCGGGTTGCCGATCAACCAACTGGAACCACTCTTGGTTCACTGGCAAAGCCTCGAGGACAGCTCCAACGCGGGGCTGCAAATCAAAGGCCTGATGGCGATGGCGGGCTGGGGCACCAACGAGTCCGCTGCCGCCAAACAGTTTGCCAAACTGCGAGAACTTCGCGATCAAATGGAATCCGCCACGGGAGTTTCGCTTCCGGAATTGTCGATGGGGATGAGTGGAGACTATCCCGCTGCGATCGCCGAAGGTGCCACGCTCGTCCGCATCGGCACGCGGCTGTTTCAAGGCGTGTTGCCGACTGGTTGATTTCAGTTGTGAGAGGCCGGCTTAGAGCAGGACAATCGTTCTACTCTGGGGCCGAATCGGGCGCTTGCAAATTGCAATCCATCCCGCCTCGTAGGCCAGGCCCCGCCTGGCAATCGCCCTCCGCCGAGCGATCCCGCTCTCGCGAAAACACACGAAAGGACGACTCGCTTTGTTCCAAAGCATCGGTGTGGCCGCCATGTGAGACATGGCCTACGGCGTGATTGCAAATCGCTTCCTACAAAGCTTGCATCAACGCTTCGCCGAACGCTTGCCGTACCTTGGAGGCATCGGCGTTCGGAAAATTGGCTCGCTGGACCATCAGGATCATCGCCACTTCATTCTCCGGATCGATCCAAACCTGCGTTCCATGAGCACCACCATGGCCGAAGGTTCCGGGCGAAAGAGCCTTGGTCACGCCTTGCGGTTCGCGAATCACGCAGCAACCGATTGCCCATCCGTTGCCTGGTGTGAAACCAGTCTTGATGTCCCCCGTGCAGATGGTTCGCATTTGCTCAACAGCGGACTTGGACAACAACTGCTTGCCATTCGCGCGTCCATCGCGCAACAGCATTTGGCAGAACTTCGCGTAGTCATCAGCGGTTGAGAACAGCCCACCATTCGCCGCAGGGAAACGGTCGCGATTCATCGGTGTACCACCTGACAAAACGCTGATGGTCGTTTCTTCCAGATGCTTGGGTGTGTCGCCGTCAACTTCAATCACGCGATAGGTTTTCGACAACCGATCCTGTTGCTCTTGCGATAAATAGAACGTCGTGTCGGTCATGTCCAACGGCCGACAAATTCGTTCTTCAACAAAACGGTCAAACGTCAGGCCGGATACGACTTCCACAATTCGTGCGGCGGTGTTGATGCCGGTTTGGCTGTACCGCCACTCGGTGCCCGGCTCGAACAACACCGGCAACTCGGCATATCGTTCAGCGGCAGCCGTCAGAGTCGGATCGGTGTAGGCACTTTCTCGTGGCAATTCGCTCATGCCCGAGGTGTGCGTCATCAAATGGCGAATCGTGATGTTCGCCGGTGTGCCGTCCGCCAGCTTCAAGTTCTTCATCGCGGGCAAGTGCTTCGCGATTGGATCATCGATCGACAGCTTGCCTTCGTCTTGCATCATCAACACGCAAGCACCCGTGATGGGCTTGGTCATCGAAGCGATCCAAAACAAAGCGTCTCGCTTCAGCGGCGTTTCATTCGCGACGTCGGCGTGGCCCACGACATTCACATGCTTCACCGAATCCGGTCCAACGACCAGAGTGACCGCACCGGCGATCTCTTTGTCCGCCACAAATTGCTGCATCGCGTCCGAGATCGCGGGGATTTCGGGCTCATCCGCATGAGCGACACCACCCAATAAAGTCTTGGCCACCAAACTCACGCACAACACTCCTGATACCCAACGCATGATTTCGCTTTCATCATCGCCCGAAGAACTTGATTGCATCAAACACAAAAGTCCGACGCGGAGCGCCATATTCTATTCGCGACGATGACACGCATGTTCGCTCACTCGCGGCCAGGGATTTTCTTCGCCAAGCATTTATGGCATGGTGAGAAACCGTGACGCGACCTCGCTCAGCCGGTCGGCCAAACCAATCTGATCTATGAAGCGAGAACCATCGTTGGCGAAGAAGAAAATCCAGACGCGAATGCGCACCTTTGGAATTCACTCCAAGTGGGATGGTGAATCCAAAGAGCTCCCACGGTTCATTCGCAGCACCACAACCATTCCGGCACGTGTCGACGTTGAATTTGGATTCATCGTCAACATCAAGGGAGCCAAGAATCAGGAACTGGTCTTCTGCATCGATCATCCCGGCATCAAGGACGAGCGAGGCAAAACCCGCGAGCCCTTCGATGGTTCCGTGTACGTCAAAACCAACGACTGGAACTTCTACTTGGGCGACACAATATGGGACCCCATCGAAGACAAATTGGGCCCCTGGCAAATGTGGCTGGAACTCGATGGCAACATCATCGCCGAGAAAACATTCGATGTTGTCTCGGCCGCGGATGTGGCAGAGGCTTCTTAAAGCAGTAGGACCGTCGAGTTTCTACCGGAGGTAACCGGGCCTAACGGCCTTCGGCTAAACAGGTCCGCGACAACGCGTTCTACAGGTTCATCGCTTTGGATTCTTCGGTGAAGATGGTCTGGGCACGGTCAGGACCAACTGACAACACACCAACTGGGATGCCGACCAACTCTTCGATGCGTTTGACGTACGCGAGGGCCAGTGGCGGGAAGTCATCCACCGAGCGAGCGTCATCAACGGGTGTGTTCCAACCTTGGATCGTTTCGTAGATCGGTTTGCAACGACGAAGCTGTTCCGCGTGTGCTGGCACGCGATGGATTTCTTTTCCATCCAACTCGTACGCGACGCAGACTTTGAGCTCATCAAAGTGAGCCAACACGTCCATCATCATGAGCGCCAAACGAGTCACGCCGGACAATCGAGCGGTGTATCGAACGGCAACGGCATCGAACCAACCACAACGACGCGGGCGTCCGGTGGTCGTTCCAAACTCGTTTCCAAGCTTGCGAATCTTCTCGCCCGTTTCGTCTTCTAATTCGCTCGGGAAGGGACCGCCGCCAACGCGTGTGCTGTAAGCCTTGCACACGCCGAGAACTTGATCGATCCACTTTGGTGGCACGCCCGCACCGGCACAAACGCCAACGCCCGACGAATTGCTGCTGGTCACAAACGGGTAGGTTCCGTGATCGATGTCCAGCAACGCACCTTGAGCACCTTCGAACAGCATCTTTTGGTTGGCTTCGGCAGCGTCCAAGACCATGTCGGTCGTGTCGGCGATCATCGGAGCCAAACGCTCGGCCCAAGAAGCCGCCAAGGCGACCATTTTCTCAGGTGCGATCGAATCAAGCTCTTCCTGGGAAGCACCCAAGTTCTTCAGTAACGCTTGCTTTTGTGTCGCGACGGTCGAGATACGTTCGTCACGCGAACCTTCGATCAAGTCGATCATTCGAATCGCGTGGGTGCGTCCGACTTTGTCCCGGTAGCACGGGCCGATGCCACGGTTCGTGGTGCCAATTGATTCGCCGCGAACAGCGGTCGCGTTGATCGTCGCGTCTTCGATCATGTGCCACGGCATCACCAAGTGAGCTCGTTCGCTGACCTTCAGGTTTTCGAAGACGTCGATCCCGCGAGCTTGCAAGCCATCGATCTCCTGCAACATCGTGGTGGGATTGATCACGACGCCAGGCGTAATGACGTTTTGAACGTCGCTGTGCAGGATCCCGGATGGGATGTGGTGCAGTTTGTAGGTTTCATCCCCGGCAACGACGGTGTGCCCAGCGTTGGCTCCGCCTTGATAGCGGACAACCCAATCAAAACGCGGCGCCAGCAAGTCGACGAGTTTGCCTTTGGCTTCGTCGCCCCACTGCAGACCAATGACACAAGTACCGGACAAGAGATTTTCTTTCAGTGATGAAGGGTCGTTGACACGAAAGAGCCATTCATCGAGCGATCTGCTCGTGAAAAAAAGGCCTTCCGTTCTCGATCAAAGTTGGAAGAAGTCAGCCGTTGGCCGACACAAGATCAAACTCGTGTTCCGCAGCGGTCAACCGATTCGCATTTGGGCGAATCGGCGACCGGCGAAAACGTTGAGACTCAGGAAAGAGCGGCTTTGACAACCGCGTCGGAGTTGATGCCGAAGTGCTCGTAGACGGCATCGAATGGGCCACTGGCACCGAACGAGTGCATGCCGACGAACTTGCCCTGCGAACCGATCCAGCGATCCCAGCTCATTTGGATACCGGCTTCGATTGCAACGCGGTTGGTGACTTCGGCTGGCAAGACTTCGTTGATGTACGAGGCGTCTTGTTGAGCGAAGATGTCCATGCAAGGCATGCTGACCACGCGAACCTTTTTGCCTTGAGCGGTCAACACTTCCGCCGCGTCGACGGCCATGTACAGCTCGCTGCCGCTGCCCATCAGAATCACGTCCGGCGTGCCTTCGCAGTCGCTGAGGATGTAACCACCGCGAGCACATCCCGATGCCGCGGCGTACTTGCTGCGGTCCAGGGTAGGCATGTTTTGACGCGACAGAACGAATGCACTTGGGTGATCGTTGATTCCCATCGCAGTGCGATAGCACTCGGCGACTTCGTTGGAATCACCGGGGCGGAAGACATTCAACCCGGGAATCGCACGACAAGCGGTCAGGTGCTCGATCGGTTGGTGGGTTGGTCCGTCTTCGCCAACGCCGATTGAATCGTGCGTCAGGATGTACATGGTTGGTTGATGCATGATGCTGGACAACCGCATTCCACCACGCATGTAATCGGTGAAGACGAAGAAGGTCGCGGCGTATCCACGCAAACCGGACAAGCACAAACCGTTGGCGATTCCGGCCATCGCGTGCTCACGAATCCCGAAGTGCAGGTTGCGGCCCTTGTACTGGCGAGGCAGGAATTCGCCGGCACCTTCGAACTTCAAATCCGACTTGTTCGACGGTGCCAAGTCAGCACTTCCGCCGATCATGAAGGGAACGTTCTTGGCGATCGCGTTGAGAACTTTGCCGCTGCTGTTCCGAGTCGCGTCGCCCTTCGCGTCTGCTTCGAAGACGGGGATGTCTTTGTCCCAACCTTCGGGCAATTCGCCAGCGAACATGGAAGTCAGCTCGGCCGCCTTGGCTGGTTCTGCTGCTTGGTACTTGGTCCAAACATCTTCCCACTGGCTCGATGCGGTCGCACCACGTTTGCCAACGCCTTCGGCGAAGTGTTCTTTGACGCCTTCGGGAACGTAGAATTTTTCGTCTTCGGGCAAACCGTAGGACTTCTTGGCCAGGGCAACTTCGTCCCAACCCAGTGGTGCACCGTGTGCGCCGTGCGTGTTTTGCTTGTTGGGTGCACCGTAGCCAATGATCGACTTCACAACGATCAAAGTGGGCTTGTCACCGCACGCTTGGAATTTCGCGATCGCTTTGCCAAGAGCATCGATGTCGTTGGCATCGTCGACGTGCAGGACGTTCCATCCGAGGCCTTCGAATTTCTTGCCCATGTCTTCGCTGAAGGCAAGCTCGGTGTCACCTTCGATGGTGATGTTGTTGTCGTCGTACAACCAGCATAGGTTGTCAAGTTTCAAGTGACCGGCGACAGAGGCAGCTTCGGTCGCGATGCCTTCCATCAAGTCGCCGTCGCTGCAGATGGCGTAGGTGTTGTAGTTGAACAGCGTCAGGTCGTCGGTGTTGTAGTTGGCGGCCAACCACTTTTCGGCCATCGCCATTCCGACGCTGTTGCTGACGCCGGCACCGAGAGGCCCGGTCGTGGTTTCGATTCCGGCGGCTTCGGCAAATTCGGGGTGCCCGGCACAAACGCTGCCGATTTGACGGAAATTCTTGATGTCTTCCAGCGAGATCGATTCACCACCGGTCGGTTTGCCGTACCGGTCAGTCGCTTGGACGCCGATCAGGTGCAGCGTGCTATAGAGCAGCATGCTGGCGTGACCGCATGACAACACAAATCGATCCCGGCCCGGCCAGTGTGGCTTGGCGGGGTCGTAATTCATTGTGTTTTGGAACAATTGATACGCGATGGGGGCCAACGCCATCGGCGTGCCGGGGTGACCACTGTTGGCGGTTTGAACGGCATCCATGCTGAGGCAGCGGATGGTGTCGATGGCGAGGGTTTGATTGTCAGTGGTGGTGGCAGTCATCGGCACGCGCGAGAAGGTTGGAGGAGCAAAATTTCAGACCACGAAAGCGTACCGGCGAGCCCCGAAACACGAAAGCCCCGGGGTGAAACCGCCCACCAAAACGCAGGGATTTCCCGATCACATCCGCTGTATACTGGCGTCCGTGGACCAATCCAGCACCCCAGTTTTTCAGGCGGAAAAGATGAGTCAGCGGACCAAGATGAAGATTCTGAGCGCGGTCGTGGTTGCCGCGGCGACTTCGGCGAACGGGTTCACAAACGCCCAATCACCCGAGTTCCAAGGTCCACGCTTCGAAGGACCACGGCATCTCGAGGGCCAGGCCAACGATTCGCCAAACGAACCATTCCAACCTCAGCAAAACGCTTACCCGACCGGACCAACGCATCCGACCGGCGGCTACCCACCGCATTCCACCGCTCAGTATCCCACTCCACCGCGAAATTCCACTGCGCCGCGAACCGGTCCACCACGAAACTTGGCGGCTCACGAGGTGCAAATGGCGGAATGGGCAATGTTCCTGCACCATCAATTTCATCAACGAGTGGAGATCGATACCGAACGCAAGCTCAGCGAGCTCCCCCAATTGATCCTAGAGGAATCTGGTATCCCTTGCTCGCTCGATCAATCCGCGATGCGAATCGCCAACGTTGATCCGTCGTCCGCCGTCGTCCAACTGCGAGCGTCAGAGATCCCGATGCGTGTCGTTCTGAACCGAGCCCTGGCTCCACTGAACTTGGCCGCCCAACTGACCCAGGACGGTTTGGTGATCACCGCCGACTTCACGAAACTCGCTCGTGCGGGAATCGCCACCGATCGCTGGGCGGGGATCTCCGCAGACACCACCAAGAAGATGGAGTCTGATCTGAACAAGACGGTCTCGATTGAGAGCGACAGCATCCCGCTGGACGAGGCGATCGCGACTCTCCAAGAGCAACTCCATTACCGCATTGAGCTCGATATTTTTTCGTTGGAAGGCGAAGGCCTGTCAGCCGACATCCCCATGAGAATTCATGGGAACGAAACCAAATTTCGGTCCGTCATGAATCGAATGCTTCGCGATCAGAACCTGACCTTCCAATTCGAAGACAATGCATGGGTGATCACCACAGTGACCGCTGCCGAGGATCGACCTCTCAATCGAGTTTACTACCTGGAAGCCACCGGGCTGACCGAATCGATTTCCCAAGCCATGCAATTGATTCAAACCTCCGTCGATCCAGAGTCATGGGAAGTGCTCGGTGGCGTGGGCACCATGGCCCCCTTGCCTACCGGCGGATCCAATCGCACCGGCATCTTGGTATCCACCTCGTTCGCAACTCACTTGAAAATCGAAGCCCTCTTCGATGCACTCCGAGCTGGAACCGTTGGCGAGGATGTACCGACCAAGTCCGTGCCATTCCAAGACCCAATGTCTTCGGGCAGTTTTCATTCGGGCTATTTCTGTGGGACATGCCTTCAGGCCGCTGAGGGAGGCGGAAACTCAAGCGGCAGCAGCCAGAATGCTCCCAACACGCCACAACAAACCGGCGGCATGTTCTAAACCACCGCATTCAAAAACCTGTCGCACGGTGGTCCCCATCTTCAGTCAACACTCAGCTCGGCCAGAGACCGTTGAGCTGCAGGTTCATGCTCGGCTTGCTGAGGGCCTCAGCAAGCTACAGGGTTGCGGCACGGTCTTAACGTGTAAGGCCATGCAGCAAACTCCTCTGCGTCCCCGCGACTCACCGCCTCTGCGTCAAGCTTCACCCGCGATCGCGTCAGGCCGCTCGACGATTCCACGCCAACACGCAAACAGCTGGGGACAACTGTTCTACTCTCGCTTCGCGTCACGTCTGACCGATGGGATTTTCAACGACTTCGCCTTCGGGCCGTCCCAAACGTCTTCCACCTCTTGCCCGCCAGCAGACTGGCGTAGCAACAAGTACACACCACCAACCAACGCCCAACCGACAGTGATTCCGACGATCGTTGGGAATCGCAAAACAAACGCGTTCCAGACCGGATTTCGCATGGTGGATACCGCGGTCAAACCGACCAAGTGCCAGCCACCGACAACAATCATCAGCAGCACCAACGCTGGAACCGCCAACAACACCAGTTGCGGCAAGCGACGAAACGTGACCTCGTAGCCGCGGCTCAGACAATCCATCGCGTCCACCTTTTCTTGGCTGACCAACGCCGCCAATCCAAACGGGATCGCGGCCTTCGCTCCCGCTAACAACAACCCGACCACCAAGCCAGCCGCGATGGCCAGCGGTGCGAAAACATACGACCACTCACTGAAGGCACGCTCGGCGGTCGCGATTCCATCTGCGAACCACAAGAAAAGCAGCAGCGGCAATGCACAGACAGCGGGCAAGACACTGATGACGATCGCTGACTTCAATCGTTTGCCAATGATTTTCCAAGTCTCGACAAACCCAGGCAAATCACGACCTGCGGTGAGCAAGATTCCCAGCCGCAAAAGAACCATCGCGACGGGAGTCCACAAGACAATCGTCCAAAGCGTTGCTTCCCAAAACGGTTCCCTCAGAAACGAACCATCCGGCGATCGAAGTGGATCGAGCAGACTCCAAGGTCCCACGGCAACCAAATCACCCAAAGACGCGGTCGTTCGCCAACCTTCGGTCGCTTCAATCGGCGATTGATGGTGAGTTGCGATCCGAGCCAATCCAAACCGCCAAACCACGTCCACGATCGCAACCAACAGCAACCAAATTGGCGCTCCAGCCAGCCTCGCCACATTGACCAACCGCAGCCAAGGCATGACATCGGTCCATGTCCGGACACGAGCGAACAAGGGTTCCTCGGGCGGCCGCGTGTACGACCGAATGGGATCGGCGGACGGATCAGTATCGGGAGCAGTGTCGGACAAAACTGAACTCAGAAAACCGGGGCGTTCCCAAGCCGCGACTCACGACGACAGATCACTTGCGAGGCATGGGATAGAACCGCCAGTGTTGCGGATCGGGCATCGCTTGAAAATCAGAGGCCAGCCGTCCGATATCACCGTTGGTCCATTTGTCGCTGGTGGATCGCCCTGAGTCCGAAACCACGGACGGCGAGGAACGCACGCGGACCGCGAATTGGTCAGCGAATTGGTCAGCGAACCGAGACCAAGACTCGGGACGCGGCAAAATCTCTGTGAGCGGGATCGCGATCTCGGCAAGCACTCGAGGACCACGACTGGGCGTCTGCCCTGCCGCTCCGTCTTCGCTCGATTCGGTCTGACCCCATCCACTCAGTGCCGCATACCAGTTTGGTTGCCAACGAGCCGAACCATCGACGGTTGCCCCCCGGTTCCCTCGCGAGTCACACCAGAAACGGAACGATGACATCAAGTCACCGTCGCCGTCGATCCATAACTCCAACGCTTTTGGACGAGTATCACCTGCGTGCGAACCAGACGGCGTCCCGGAATCGACAACCGCGACGTACAAGTATTCATTGTCGCTGACACAAGCGAACATGAGATCATCGGTGCGTTGCCAACGCAGATCGCTCCAGCAAGCATCATCGAGCTCGCAATCCAATCTCGGTCGAGACTCCACGTTCGGCAGTGCGGTCAGCTTTCGTTTGGGTGAGGCTGATGCGGAGGTCGAATCATCATCCAACTCTGCTTCGCCGACACCCGATATGCGACGAGCCGCCATCACGACGGGATGGTATTCCCAATTGGTTCGCTGGCTCATCGGCGATAATTTCGGCAAAGAACCATCGAGCCCTCCCGCCGCCGCCCCGGAACCCAGCGACGAGGATGACTTCACGGACGACTCGTACGCAACCGGCTTCACAGCAAACGGTGACAACGATTGAGCTTGCCAATGGGCACCCGGCTGAACCGAGCTTTGCTGGTCAGCCACCGAAGATTCACCAGCCGCATTGCTGACTGCTTCATGGCTGAAGGATCCACTTCCGCTCCAACGTGTCCGCGAACCGTTGGAATTGGACGCCAGCCATTCGGGTTGGCTCTGTGACATCGAAACCAAGGAACGCTCAAAGCTTTCTTGACGAGCTTGCAACAGGCAGTCCGCCCAACGTCGAGCCGAATCCACCGGCGCGGCATCAACGATTGTTCTCAGCAGAATGTTTTCGCAAGCGACCAACGATTCCGCGTGCATCACATTCTTTGTCGAACTGGCGTGCTGAGCCGCGGCCCGCGTTTGCGTCCACAACCAATACAGCAACCGAGTCCGATCTTCCGACGCGGTGCGAGGCAGCAAGATTTCTAGATTGTCGATGAGTTCTTTTGGTCGAAGCCCCGGATCACGAAGCAAGTCGTTGAGTCGTGAAAGCTGGCTCATTCTCGCCGTTGCGATTTGCAATCGTCTTCGCGAAGCACTGTCGGTTGCCCCGGATCCGACTTGTTGCCCCGATGCCAAAACCAATCCACCGGTGAGAGACAAATCTCGCCGAAGCTCGGTCGACGTCCCCGGAACTGGCGACACAACCACGCTGTCAGGCAATGCCATTGCGGGAGTCACCACCATCATCGCGTCCAACGCCAAGTCACCCGCCAACACAGCTCGGCCCGACAACAACGCTTCGCTTCGAAGAGCAACGCTGCGGGACGAATTGCCGGCAGCATCGGATTGCAACTCGCTGGTGTAAACACGCCGAGGTTGTTTGCGTATCGAGGAAGCAGTCAGCGGAAAATTGGAATCGTCCAGTGTCGCACTCACCCAAGCGTCCCGCGTCGATGCTGGCAAGGTCGAGTCCAACACAACGACCGCGGGTTGGTGCTCAAGCAGCAGATCGGCAGAAGGTTGTCGCTGCGATGTTTGGCTGCTGCACCATTCGGTCTTGCCAACGCCCAGTCGCATCGCCGCGTGCCGAAGTCGACCGAGCTTGCGAACCGTGTCTGAATCGGCGGGCTCGGCCGAATCCATCACCACGACAACACGTCGATTCATTTCCAAAGCTTCGCGGCCGATCAATGCCCACGGCACTGACTGCTCCGATGCAACCACGAAAACGATCGCGGCACCTCGTCCGGCACCGCGCACCGGGTTCCACGTTTGGCCATCGTCGGTGGAACGTTCAATCAGCCCATGCGATCCCACACGGACGCGCCATCCTTCGCCTTTGGTTTGCCGAGCCGACTCGCTGGCTTGAACCAAGACATCTTGCCTCAACCAATCCCGTAACTTGGTTCGCGACTCGGTCGACTGCGCCGAGTCCTCCAACCAAGTCAGTCCGCCATCGAACGAGTGAAAACGATTTCCCCTGGAAGCCTCTGCGTCGTCACCGACCGCCTCGATCGATCCGGCAGGCAACGGCTCAGCATCAAAACCGTTTCGAATCGCCATCCGATGCAGTTTGGTCGTTTCCAACGAATCCACTCGGTGCCAAGTTCGGCCCGCATCGTCGCTGGCGAGGGCAACACCGCGACTCAATCCGGTGACAGGTTCGTAGCCGCCGCCGACCGCGACCACGCGGGTCTCGTTCAAAAAGCGAACATCGCACAGAGCCGCGTCGACTCCGGATGCAAAGTTGCGCCACGTTTTCCCCGCGTCTTCACTGCGGACGATCACGCCCCAGTCACCGACCGCGACCAGAATCATTCCATCCGGTGAAACGGAAACCGCATGCAGCGACGCGTCGTCGGCGAACTGCGATGCGGACACATAGGTCGCCGGCAGATCGAATTTTTCCGAAGTTGAGGCCACGTGACGACTGCGAGTCGTACCGGTGTTGCCGAACGCTCGGTAGAAACCGGGCATGGTTTGCCCGCTGGCGGGAGTGGACATCCATCCAGCCAACAAAGCGGCCAGCAGCGGCAACAACCGCAGGGCCCAATTTCCGGCGGGAAGAGAAACGACAGAAGCGATCATGAAGTCCAATTCCGAACGACCGCCGCAGCGGCCCAAAAGAGGCACCAACCGGCGATGACATTGATCCCCAGCAACAGGGAACTGGCCAGAATTCGGCCTTGCGATGCAAACACGGCGGTTTCGCCGATCAGCGTGCTGAACGTAGTCAAACTACCCAAAAAGCCAATTCGCACGGCCAGCAGCATTCGCGGGTGTGCCAATGACGCTGCCCAGCCCGTCGCGCCCCATTCGGAGGCCACCAGGGCTTGGGAGAATTGGAATAGTCCTCCCAAGGCGAAACAGCCCAGCAAGTTTGCAAGCGTCGTGCCGACACAGCCGTGCAACGTCAGCCATCCGCTTAACGGAGCCGAAACGACCGCTAATGCGATCACGTAGCGAACAACGGCCCCAATGGAGCCGCCAAGGGCGATCGCGAAAAGGTCTGAAACAAAGGTCATTGGGGTCAGTTCCGCGTTTTCACCATTGCCAGTCAGGGCTGAGGAATTTACGTTGGAGGGTCCTAGCTTCGGAAGTTTTTCACGATCGGAGCAAGGTCCATTTCGACTCTTTTCGAATCCCACTCTGTCCCCAGTAGACCACCACCGATGAGTACCGCTTCGAGCTCTTCCAACGCCAGCGCCGCGAAAGGCGATCAGCAACCGATGAATGGAGCCGATGTACTCGTCAAATCGTTGGTCGATCACGGCGTCGAAGTCTTGTTCGCCTACCCTGGCGGATGCAGCATGCCGATGCACCAAGCCCTGACCCGGTACGGGGATTCGATTCGCACGATTTTGCCCCGCCACGAGCAAGGCGGTGCCTTCGCCGCACAGGGTTACTCACGCAGCACCGGCAAAATCGGTGTGGTAATGGCCACCAGCGGCCCCGGCGCCACCAACTTGGTGACCGCGATCGCTGACGCGAAACTCGACAGCATTCCAATGCTATGCATCACCGGCCAAGTGCCCACGGGATCGATCGGAACCGACGCGTTCCAAGAAACCCCGATGGTTGAAATCTGTCGCGGCATTACAAAACACCACTATCTCGTGACCGACTTGGCCGATTTGCCTCGCGTCATGAAGGAAGCCTTCCACATTGCCACCAGCGGCCGTCCCGGTCCTGTTCTGGTTGACATGCCCAAAGACGTTCAATTGGGCGATTTCCCCATCGACATGGATCCTGAAATGGATCTGCCGGGCTACAGCCCCGAACCAGCCAAGGTCGCCAGCGAAACGATCAAGCAGATGGCCGCTGCCATCAAGCTGGCTCGTCGCCCCGTGATCTACGCCGGTGGCGGAATCATCTCGGGTGAAGCCAGCGAAGAACTTCGCGAGCTGATCAAGACAACGGGCATTCCAACGGTCACAACCATCATGGGACTGGGCTCCGTTTCGCCCGATGACCCTCGTTCGTTGGATTGGTTGGGCATGCACGGTGCCGCTTACGCCAACTACGCCGTTCGCGATTGTGATTTGCTGATCGCATTGGGCGTGCGTTTCGATGACCGCGTGACCGGCAAAGTGGAAGCGTTCGCAAAAGACGCGAAGATCATCCACGTCGACATCGACTCGTCGGAACTGAACAAGAACAAACAAGCTCACATCCCAGTTCGCGGCGACGTGAAGGATGTGTTGGGCCAACTGAACAAAATCGTTCAGGCACCGGAAATCGAATCGTGGCAGAAGACCTGCACTGATTTGAAAGCCAAGTACCCGTTGAAGTACGACAACTCGTTCGACGGAATTTTGCAACAGCACGCAATCGCGACGCTCAGCAAAATCACCGCCGACCGCGAAACTTACGTCAGTGTCGGTGTGGGCCAACACCAAATGTGGGCGGCTCAGTTCTTCAAGTTCCGCCAGCCTCGGACTTGGATGAGCAGCTCCGGACTCGGAACGATGGGCTTTGGTTTGCCGGCCGCCATGGGCGTGCAAGCGGCTCATCCGGATGCATTGGTCATCGACATCGATGGCGACGGCAGCTTCCAGATGAACATCCAAGAACTCGCCACGTGCTTCTGCGAAAAACTGCCTGTAAAGGTTCTTCTGTTGAACAACCAACACTTGGGAATGGTGGTTCAGTGGGAAGACCGGTTCATGGACCGCAACCGCGCTCACACTTACCTTGGGCCGATCGATCACGAAGAAGCCAAGGGCAAGAGCACCGCGGATCGCTTCGAATACGCCAGCGACCGCTACCCGAACTTTGTGCAAATCGCAAAGGGCTACGGATGCGGTGCCGCCACGGTCAAAAAGAAAGCGGACCTCGAAGGTGCGTTGCAAGAAATGATTGACCACGATGGTCCTTTCTTGCTGGACGTCGAAGTGCCCTACCAAGAACACGTGTTGCCAATGATCCCCGGTGGAATGACCGTGGACGACATGCTCTTGGACTGATTCTGAAAGTGGAAATGGAAACCGCAGTGGAAAACCCCGCAGTGGAAAAAAACGGGCAAGCGTCCCCTTCATCAACGTCGACCGCAACCGACGCCACACCATCCTCCAACACCCCCAACCGACCCGCGCCAAACACGGCCGGCAATCGGAAACGAGGTGTGCCTGAGGGCGTGTGGCGGAAGTGCGATTCGTGTGGCGCTTCGCTGTTCTACAAAGAAGTTCAGCAGCGTCTGAACGTTTGCCCGCAGTGCGACCACCACTTCTACGTGAGTGCGTGGGAACGCGTGGCTCAGGTGCTCGATGACGGCACGTTCGAACCGATGAACGAACATCTTCGGCCGACCGACCCGTTGGAGTTCCGCGATCGTCGCCCCTATGCCGAACGATTGGTCGGCGAACAGAAACGCACCGGCCTGACCGATGCTGTTTTGACCGGCACCGGCATGATCCGCGCTCGCCGAGTCGCTTTCGCGGTGACCGACAGCGCCTTCATCATGGGCAGCATGGGATCCGTCGTTGGCGAACGCCTGACGCGATTGATCGAGCGTGCCACCGAACAAAACCTGGCGTTGATCATCATCAGCGCTTCCGGTGGTGGTGCTCGAATGCACGAGGGCATCCTGTCGCTGATGCAAATGGCCAAGGTCTCCGCTGCTCTCTCGCGTTATCACGCGGCGGGCGGTTTGTTCATCAGCGTTCTGACGAACCCAACGATGGGCGGTGTCGCTGCCAGCTTCGCATCCCTCGGCGACTTGGTCTTTGCTGAACCCAAGGCCCTGATCGGATTTGCTGGGCCTCGAACAATCAAGGCGACCATCGGCATCGAACTCCCCGAGGGATTCCAAACCAGTGAGTTTTTGCTGGAACATGGATACATCGATCGCATCGTTCATCGCAAATCCCTGAAGACGGAAATCGCGACCGCCATCGACTATTGCGGGAAGTAACTGATGGGCTTGCTCGACTCGATCATGGGCGCGTTCTCGAAAGGCGGCGGTTCGCTGAAGAGAATCGATGTCGAACAACGATTCGAGCGATCACGAACAGCCGCGACGGGAACGATGAGCAACTTCTTCGTTGCTTACGACCTGGAACGCAAGGAGAACGTCGGGGTCAAAATCCTCGATCCAGAAAAGTACGAACTGTTCGAAAGTCGCTTCAAAGGTTTGAACAAACCTTCCGAAGGCGAAATCGCGATGCAGATGAAGCATCCACTGATCGTGAAAACCTTCGAACACGGCATCACCGCGAAGAACCAACGCATCTTGGTGATGGAATACATCGCCGGCGTTGGCATCCAAGATGTGATCGTTCGTAAGAAACGAGAAGTCATCGACGGCAAAGAGATGCTGCTGATGCGCGAGATGGCGGAGTCACTGGCGTACGTGCACGAACAAGGCTTCATCCACCGCGACGTCTGTCCGCGCAACTTCATTTGCACGCCTCCGGAAGAAGGCGAGGAGACCGTCTCGGGCGTGCGGTTGATTGACTTTGGATTGACCGTTCCGGCGACACCGCCGTTCATGGCACCCGGCAATCGAACAGGAACGCCGCTTTATATGTGCCCCGAGATCGTTCGCCGGCGCGCGACCGATCAACGTGTGGATGTGTTTTCACTTGGCGTGACGTTTTACTGTCTGCTGACATTCAAACACCCATGGCAAGGCGAGATCGTCAGCGGTCGAGCCGCTCTGCAACACGACACCGAGACCGCCACGCCGATCTTGGAACGTCGCGAGGACATCCATCCCAAGGTTGCTCGAGTCATCATGCGAATGATCGAACCCAATGTCGACGATCGATTGCCATCGATCAAAGAGTTCTTGTCCCAAACTCGCGGCCTCGACTCCGCCTTCGCCAGCTAGAGATTCGCTCGGCATCTAAGCAGGAATGATTGGGTTGATCCCGTGAGCCGTTTGGGCATTGGCCCGGGTTGTGCGAGAAAACATTGGCTAACGCCAAACGGCTTGAATCTCCGAAGACACTTGCGTACCTGCTTCGCCCTCGGCGAATCTTGCGAGGATGCCTTTCTCGACAACTGCGTGGAAGGGTTCGGTTAAACTGGCTCAGCTCTTCCTCGCCTCTGCGCGCTCCAGGAGCATCGCCTCCCGCCCCCACATCCCACCGTCGACACGGAATCCATCATGCCCAACCGCCGTGACTTTCTCGCTGGCACACTCGCCGCTGCTTCGCTCGCATCGCTGCCTGCCCAAGGCTTGCATGCCGCCGAAACCAAAAGCCGATGGCCGATCTGCGTCTTCACCAAGCCATTGAATTCGATGTCTTTCGACGAGATGGCATCGTCGCTTGCCGAAGCGGGCTTCGATGGAGTGGAAGCCACCGTGCGAAAGGGCGGCAACGTGTCTCCCGCAGAAGCAGCCGAGAAACTGCCGGAAATGCAGCAAGCGATGCGGAAGCATGGTCTCGAGATCACGCTGATCACGACAGACATCGGCGGGATGGATGATCCGCACCGAGCGACCGTTCTGCAAACAGCAGCCGATCTGGGCATCTCCCGATTCCGCATGCGATACGGCAAGTACGACCGCAAGCAACCGATCGCACATCAGCTCGAACAATGGAAGCAACAGTTCGGAAGTCTCGCGGACTACTGCGGGAAGATCGGTGTTCAGGCCCTGTACCAAAACCATGCGGGCGAGAACTATCTTGGCGCGTCGCTGTGGGACTTGGATCGAGTCCTCACCGACGTCTCGCCTGACAACCTCGGCGTGGTCTACGACATTCGCCACGCCCAGGTCGAAGGCGGCATGAGCTGGCCGGTGACCTGGCGAATGATCCAGCCCCGCGTTCGGATGCTGTACGTCAAAGATTTTAAATGGATCGACGGACGGGTTGCGAATGTGCCGCTCGGCGATGGCCTGGTCAGCCAGAAGTTCTTCGACGCCGTCCAAGCCAGCGACTTGAAGTGTCCGATTTCTTTGCACGAAGAGTACCTCGACCACCGTGATCCAGCGCTCGTGCCAAAGCATTTGGAAGCGATGAGCACCGATTTGAAGACACTGCAAAAGCGACTCGGGATTGAGTCGTAGGCCAGGTTCCACCTGGCGATGCCTCTTCGCCGGTGGATGCTGTCCTCGCGAAGACGGGACAATGGACGACTCGCTTTGTTCCAAAGCATCGGCTGAGATGCCATGTGAGACATGGCCTACGGGCGATTGCAATTTGCACTTTGCAATTCGTCCACCTGAACAAGCGCACTCGACTCGGTGGGGGACCACCGAGCTACAGGTTTAGAGGTTCTTGGTTCCTTCGGTGATTTGATCGGCCAATGCTTCTCGCAACGGATCATCGTCGGCCCCGCAGAAGCCCCAGTGCTCGCGGCGACGCCAGCCTTCGGCGTGTTCATATCGGCCGCTCATCTGCCCGACCATGCGTGAGAGATTTCGCATCGCTTCGATGTAGCTGTCCATTCCTTGACTCTCATCGAGCCACTGCTTTTGGCTGGCGTGACACGCGAGCGCGTCGGCTTTCTGCTCGACAACCGCTTCATTGTCGATGTAGAAATGAGGCGTCACCAGTTCGCCAGTCGGCTGACGGCATCCAACGGGCTGAGCGTGATAAACCGTGACCGGATCCATATAGACGGGCATCGGCGGAATGCTTTCGAGGTTCGGCATCCCGTGAGCGAACGCGGCGCTGACCGCCAATCGACACGCGTTTTCGTGATCTTCCATGTAGTCGACCGGTGAATGCGCCAACACGATCGAAGCCTTGGATTGACGCACCACCGCCGCAACCTTCTGAACATTTTCGGTTGTGTAGGCAACTTCCATGTCGGCACAAATCGGCGGATGGAACGTTGCACCAAGCAATTCAGCGGCTCGCTTGGCTTCCTTCAGTCGAGTTGCGGCACACTCTTCGGGACCCATCGTGGTGCTGCCGCGAGACCCATCGGCGACGTTCATGTAGTGCAAATCCCAACCGCGTTGGCGAAGCAACAGCATCGTTCCCGCGTACAAAAATTCGATGTCATCAGGGTGCGCAGCGACAGCAAGAACGGACGGCATCAAGGACCTCTACTTCGATGAAACGAGACTCAGCTTTTCCAGAGGCACATAATACCGGACATAGCGTTCGCCGTTGCTGAACAACTCGCCTTTGGGATCATTGACCAACACCGTCGCACGACGAGTGATGCGATTGACCCGCCCGACCACTCGCCGCGTTCCGTCGCGGAACGCGACTTGATCGCCAACGCGGATATTGAACTTGGTCGCGGCCCGTTCGCGCTGAGTGATCAAATCGTGCTGGTAATCGGTGTGCCCAAAGAAGCTGCGGGCAATTGATTGGAAACGTTTTTGGTTGCAGTTGCCCGCGTTCCAAATCAGCATCTCGATCAAGTGCGTCATCTCATGCTCGGCGACCCGCTGCATCGCTTCCAGTCGGTCGCGGCACTTACGTCCGGTCACGGTGACAGGCCGGTCAACGTCTTCAAAAGTTTGAAACAACAACGTCGACGAAAGGATCATCTCGAACCGCCGCGGTCCGTTGCGATTGCCGCCGGGATAATGCGTGACGAGCTTGCCCGCGGCGCTGGTCATCCGCGAAGAGAAGGAAAACTCGAGCCCCTCCGCTTTTGCGACGGGCAAGACCCGGCCTTCGAACAGCGACTCATCGAGCAAGTGAATCAAACGTACCAAGTCGTCTCGACCAACTCGTTTGAAATTCGGTCGATCGATCGTCCGACTCAGCCCCAACACCTCCGCGTGAATCTCTTGCTGAACCACTGAGATTCGCTTTGGATCGGGCCGCCGCGTTTGCAGAAACTCCGCGAGCGCGAACAAGGTGTCTCGATCGCGAGGTGGGACCACACCGGGCGCAACGGTCGGCCGCCCCGGTGGCGCCCCGTCCGAAACGGTTGGCGTCTTTGCCACCGGAACCTGCTTGGCTTGTTTCGCTGCCATCTTGGGCAACTTGGGCGGCGGAGCTTTGCCGGGTTCCAAGTCAGTGACAGGACGCCGCTTGGGTGCCGGTCGCCGGTGCGGGGAAGCGGACATGCGATCCTTCCTAGGCTTCGGCTTTCTTCGTCAAATGGCCTGTGGCTGCATCCTGACGAGCCAACAATGTCTTTTGGTACTTGGCCTGAACGATGTCAACGACAATCAAAATCGCGAGCACAAAGTAGAACGTGCTCTTGGCCATCGCGTGCACCTCGTGACCGAACAACGCAAGGTGAGCCAAGTGACCACCTTCGCTGACCAACATCACGCCGACGATGAATAGCACAAACAATCCAAGCACTTCGTACATGCGGTTCTTCTTCAAGAAATCCGCGACCCGGTCGGCCAAGAAGATCATCATCGCACCGCTGATCACAATCGCGGTTGCCATGATTGCGAAGCTCTTGGTGAGTGCCATCGCACTGAGGATCGAGTCGAACGAGAAGACCAAGTTCATCATCACAATCAGGCCAATCGTCTTGCCGACACTGGCCGTCGCGGTTTCTTCCGAGTGCCCAAGCTCCGGTTCGGCGAGCAGGTGATAAATCTCTTTCAGCGCCGTCCACAGGATGAACGCACCACCGAATAGAACGATCAAGCTGTGCCCCGAGATGGCACCGTCGATATATCCGTTGTGGAATTCAACGAAAGGCTCCTCCAACAAAGCGATTAATCGCACGACAACGAACAACAGCACGATTCGCAAGACCACGGCCACTCCGATGCCGAGCTTCCGAACCTTGGACTGCTGATCTTCCGCTACTCGTTTGCTTTCGATGGAGATGTAAAGCAGGTTGTCGAAACCCAACACCGCTTGAAGCAGCACCAGCATCCCAAGAGTGAACAAACCGGAGATCGAAAAGAGCTCAGCCATGGCGACGAGATTCCACGAGGTATCAGAGAGAAGAGTCGGAGGACAACAGATCAAGAACGGCTTGCAAATCGGGAGGAAGGGGCGCGGTGAGCGTCATTTCCTTTCCGGTTTGTGGGTTGGTGAACGTCAACGCTTTCGCATGCAACGCCTGCCGCGAGAGCAAAATCTCTTGCCCTTCAGCCGTCGGCTTCACACCGGGCGTTGCGACTTCCGTGCCGGCCAGTCGCCTTATTTGAGAACGCGAAAGTTCGGAATGACCGCCATACAACCGATCGCATAAAATCGGGCATCCGATGTGAGCCAAGTGGACTCGGATTTGATGCGTTCGACCTGTCTTGGGACGCACGTCGACTCGAGTCACACGACCGTGACGCTCAACGACTTCATAAAACGTGGACGCGGATTTGCTGGTCGCATGACCTTCGCGAATCGCCTGCTTGTCGCGCTGGTACGGATGGCGTCCGATCGAAGCGTGGATCCAATCGCGGTCTCGGTCGAGCCGGCCGAACGTGATCGCGGTGTATTCCTTTTGCACCAAACGATCGTGCCACTGAGCAGCGAGGTTCAGGTGCACCGCATTGTTCTTCGCGACGACGATGACGCCGCTCGTGTCTCGGTCGAGGCGATGCACGATGCCGGGGCGCGTGGGTCCGCCGACGTCCGACAGCGATTGAAATCGAAACGCGAGCGCGCTGGTCAGCGTGCCGGTCCAGTTTCCGCGTGCGGGGTGAACAACCATTCCCGCTGGTTTGTTGATAACGACCAATCCATCGTCTTCATAGAGAATATCCAAGGGGATGTTCTCAGGAACCGTGTCGTCGGATGCAGGCGGCGGAACGCGAAACCGGACGGTCTGCCCGGCTTTGACTTTGTAGCTCGGACGAATGATCCGCCCATCGACTTCCGCACCCTCGTTCTGGACCGCGTCCCGAATTTGCGAACGGCTGTAGCCGTCGCAGGACTGGGTCAAGAACAGATCGATTCGAAACCCACTGGCGGATTCAGGAACGACGAATTCTCGCATCACTCGTCGGATGCGGCAGGTTCATCGGCTGCGGGTGTTTCTTCCACTTCGGCTGCCTTCTCGGTGACCGCTTCTTCGGTGGCTGCTTCCTCAGTCGCCGCGTCTTCCTTCATTTCTTCGGCGGGTTCAGCGGCTTCTTCCGAAGCGGGCTCTTCAGCCTCAGCTTCCTCTGCCGTAGTTTCCTCAGGAGCGGCTTCTTCCGCCGGAGCTTCCGTTTCAGCTGGCTCTTCGGTCATCTCTGGTTCTTCGGTTGCCGCTTCCGACTCACCAGCTTCCGACGCGTCGGCTTCTGCGGTTTCAGCTTCGTCTGTTTCAGGCATGTCTTCCAAAGGCAAATCCAATGGCGGCAGATCCAAGTCTGGAAGGTCTGGAAGTTCACCAGCACCCGGCAGCGATGGTGGCAAGCTAGGCTCGGCTGGCGAGAAGTCTTGCTCTTGGAACCAGGCCAAGAAGTCCTGGGCTTGCGACGACGACAAGGCGGCGACTCGAGCCTTGGCTTCGTTGACCATGGCGGTCGATTCACCGACAGCCATGGCGGCTTCGTATTCTTGGACGGCGTCTTCCACATTGCCGCGTGCTTCCGCAATCTGCGCCAATCCGTAGTGAGCTCGCGATTGAATCATCGCATCGTTGCTCAACTCCATCGCTTGGTTGTAAGCCTCCACCGCGTCATCGAGCAATGTTTCGGCTTCGTCGCGACTCGTGTACAACGTTGAGAATCCGATTCCCATTTGCTGACCACCTTGGTACAGACGCGCCCAAGCCGCAGCGGAAGTGTCCGGGTATTGAGCGGCGATGGTCGCTAGACTCTCGGTGTCGCCGGTGATGGATGCGTCAATCAATTGCAACGTGGCGTCGCTTCGATTGTCCGATTTGGTGCTGGAATAAAAACCGTACCCCAACACGGCAACGAAGAACGCTGCGACACCCAAGGCGATTGGCTTGGAGTAGGGCTCGATCGAGTGATTGAACTTGTCGAGGGCTCCGGCAAGTTCATTCTCGTTCAGCTGGTGACGTCGCTCGCTGTTCATACGTTCGCAGGGGTGAAGGGATTCGATTCCGTGAGCCCGAAGTATAGAAATCGCCGGAACTTAACGTCAAGACAAGCAAGACCGGCACGTCCCCATGATTGATCGTAAAAAAACATGAATGCTGCACCGAAAAAGCGGGTTTTGATCGCGGAAGATGACCCCGTTCTGCGTCATTTGCTGCAATTCACTCTCGACCGGGCGGGAATGGAAGTGACCGCGGTCGCCAACGGTCAACTCGCCTGGGACGCGATTCAGTCAGCCGAAAACTTCGACGTGCTGGTGACCGATCATGAAATGCCGGTACTCAGTGGAGTGGAACTGATCGGCCGCGTGGTCGAAAAAGCACCGATCTCGGTGATTGTCCTGTGCACGGCCAAAGGATTCGAAATCGATCCCGACCGAATTGTCGATCGCCCCGGATTGGTGTCGCTGGTCAGCAAACCCTTCAGTCCCAAGCAATTGGTCAGCATCATTGAAGAACGACTCGAAAAAAACGCCACCGATTGAGCGAGAGAGCGTCCAAATTTTGGCGAATCCGGCTACGACGCTTCGCCTCGTAGGCCATGTTGCACATGGCAACCACGCCGATGCTTTGGAACAAAGCGAGGCGTCCTTTCGAACGCTTTCGCGAGAGCGGGATCTGTCGGTGAAGAACGATCGCCAGGTGGAACCTGGCCTACGAACGCCAGTGACTGATCTGGCCTACAATGCACCTGAGACGCTGTTCGAATCCCCCTGAACTGCGAGGTGCGACGATGAGAGGCAATCGATCCGGAGTGACGCTACTGGAAGTGGTGGTGGTCGTGATCTGCATCGGAATCTTGATGGCACTGCTGATCCCGGCGGTCAACAGCCCACGCCGCGGAGGCCGCCGCAACCAATGCACGATACAACTCAAAAACCTGAGTTTGGCCGCGATCCAGTACGAAAACACCAAGGGTGAAATGCCGGGATGGGTGATGGAGTTCGGCCACTTTGGCTGGGATACCGAGACCGAAACGGTGCTCTCTCCGTTGCGAGACCCGACGGCCGAATGGCACGAAGGCAGCTCGCAAAACCTCGCTCCTCATCGAAAGATTGGCCCCTGGGCGGTCGCCTTGCTGCCTTGGCTGGATGCACAACCGACGTACGAACACTGGACTGAGGACCGCTACCCGATCCTCACTCGAGCAGAAGGCTCCACCACAGGTTTCAGCGGGCAAGGCTTTCACCCGCTTGCGGCACCGAACTTGGCGATCATGCAGTGCCCAAGCGATCATTCTCTAGCGGAAAACGAGGGTCGCAACAGCTACGTCGCCAACGCAGGTGTCTTCTTCCCGCCAAGAGACATGGTCGCGGGCGAGCATGCGATCTTTCATCCCATTGGGGAGATCAAAACCGTCTCGTTCGCCGAGTCCATGACCGAAGAGTTCGGAGTCTTTGGCAATCAACTTTCCGCTCGATTGAAACAAGCCGACCAAGAGGCTCGTGTCCCCATCGCGAAACCAATTCACCTGGATGATTTTCGCGATGGATCTAGCAATGCAGTTTTGTTCTCCGAATCGCTTCACGCGTTGTCTTGGCACCGATCGGGATTCGTCAACGACGAGGATCTGATCTTCGAGAACCATCCCGACGATGTTTTCTACCCCGAGCTCAGCCGGTTCACCAACGCGATGGTTTGGCACGGAGTGGACTGGAGCAATGGAAAGAAGCCCCGCGAGCTTCATCGGATCAACGGGGAACACGAACTCACCATGCACATGCAAATGAGTCGAACCAACGCCGCCGACTTGGCTCGCCCATCGTCGGCGCATGCCGAAGGTGTGAATGTTTCCATGGCCGATGGTGGCACACGGTTCATCTCTGAAACGATCGACATGCGTGTCTGGCAAGCGCTCATGACACCCCGCGGCCGCGAACCGATTTCAGAGGACGCGATGTAGCGTTGAATGGGGTGATTGCAAATCGCATTGATCATCTTGCAGTTTGCAATCGCCTCTCGTAGGCCATGTCCCACATGGCAACCACGGCAATGCTTTGGGACAAAGCGAGTCGTGATCCACACGCCATCGCGTGAGCAACCTTCACCGGCGTGCAACCATCGCCAGGTAGAACCTGGCCTACGGCTTGACCGGCATTCCTTGCATGGTTTTGCGGCGGCAACAATGCTTGAACTTGTCACCGCTGCCGCAGGGGCACGGGTCGTTGCGTCGAATCTTCCCGCGGCGTTTGCGACGACCTCGAAACAGCCGCTTGGGATCTTGGTGGTACATCTTGCGAAGCATCGCATAGAGCTTTGGATTCTTCGCTTGCAGCTGCGCCGGCTTCTCGAAGAAGTATTCCGACAACACGGCAAAGTACTCCGCCTCATTTGTGTACGCGTAGTCATCGATGCCCGCACGCGTCCCTTCCGATTGCAGTTCTTGCCCCACCCACTTCACCCAGGGCTCGGTCACTTCCGCGGATGCTGACACGGGGATCCCATCCACTTCGCCGTCGGCTTTATCGACCAGGTGAGCGAACTCATGGATGCCGACGTTGCGTTTGTCGCCTGAGTTTGAAAACCCAGCTAGCAACGAAG
Organism: Rhodopirellula bahusiensis; assembly: GCF_002727185.1. Classification (NCBI taxonomy): domain Bacteria; kingdom Pseudomonadati; phylum Planctomycetota; class Planctomycetia; order Pirellulales; family Pirellulaceae; genus Rhodopirellula; species Rhodopirellula bahusiensis. Next base: position 52,965 of record NZ_NIZW01000024.1, on the reverse strand, counting down.
GCTTGGACAAGATCATCACGCCGCTCAGATGATTCACTCCGATCATCCCCAGCGTGTTCTTGTCGCCTTCCCCTTCGGTCTGGTAATCCGCACCAAATGATGCTGGGTAGATCAGCACCTCTCCCAACCCGGAGTACTCAAAGTCGTCCAGCCCCATGATCGGGATCACCGCGCTGGCGCCGACGAGTGCTCGCGTCGTTTCGTCGACGTCGGTGCGAATGCCCGTGACAGCAACCTCATCCAGAAAGATCTTCATGCGGTTGCGAAAGCCCTCGCGTTGATCCTCGCCGAGCATGCGGTAGTACACGACGTGCGTTTGCAAAGCGGCTTCCCAAACGTCGGGGAAGGGCGAGGCCATGACTTTCAGTCGACGCACGGTTTGCCGACGAAGCCACCAATGAACCGCCCAAGCCAGCGGCAGCGCAGCGAGAGCCCAAGGACGAACGAACGCGAGCCCAGCAATCAACAGTGCCAAAGCGACGGAGACGCCAACGGCCCAGCGGCGGTTGGCTCGATCGGATTCAGGAGAAACAAGCATGGGCGGTAGCATAGAGTGGGAAGCGTTTTCTCGCGTGTAGGCGAAATCGGGCTCGGTAGTTATTCTCGTGGCTCCGCCGGCCCGACGTGACGCTGGCTCCCACCCAACACCCTCTGATTTCGGTTTCCCAGTGCACCGATTCGACTCCATCTCCGTTGCTCCGCCCGACGCCATTTTGGGACTGACCGAAGCGTTCAAAGCCGATGAACGCGAAACCAAAATGAATTTGTCCGTGGGCGTGTACCAAGACGCTTCCGGCACCACGCCCGTGCTTCGATGTGTCAAAGAAGCCGAAAAACGGCTGGTGGAGACTGAATCGACCAAGGGTTACCTCTCGATCGACGGCCTGCCGGACTACCGAGAAGCAGCCCGCCAATTGATTTTCGCTGACCTGGTCCCCGCCGAACGCGTGGCAGCGGTTCAGACTCCGGGCGGAACGGGTGCCCTCCGTGTGGCGGCCGAATTCTTGGCGACCCAGTGCGGACCTCTGCGGATCTTTCTGCCGACTCCAACTTGGGCCAACCACAACGCGATCATGGCCGCGGCGGGGCTTCCCGTCGAAACCTATTCGTACTTGGGTGCCGACAAAAAGACGATGAACTTCGACGCGTTGATCGAAGACCTGAAGACCAAACCCAAAGCCGGAGACGCGGTCCTGCTGCACGCATGTTGCCACAACCCGACCGGAGTCGACCCGACGCCGGAACAGTGGGAACAAATTGCCAGTGTCGTGGCGGAAAAGAAACTGATCCCGCTGCTGGACTTTGCCTACCAAGGCTTCGGCGAAGGACTGGACGAAGACGCTGCCGGCGTTCGCGCGGTTCTGCGGCACGTCAACGAAGCGATCGTGTGCTCGTCATTCAGCAAGAACTTTGGGCTGTACAGCGAACGAGTCGGAACGGCTTGCCTGGTGTCCGGATCCGCTGACACCACCAAAGCCGCTCTCAGCCAACTCAAACGAGTCGTCCGAGCCAACTACAGCAACCCACCCCGCCACGGCGGTGCAATCGTGGCCACCGTGTTGGGCGACGAAGGCCTGACTCAAATGTGGCACGAAGAGCTCGCGGAAATGCGAACTCGGATCGCTTCGCTTCGAAAGCAATTTGTCGACGGAATGGCCGCAACGGGAGTCGATCAAGACTTCTCATTCCTGTTGGATCAAAAAGGAATGTTCTCGTTCAGCGGTTTGTCGCCAATGCAGGTCGATCAATTGCGGAGCGAACATGGCGTTTACTTGGTGGGCAGTGGCCGAATCAACGTCGCTGGAATGAATGAGTCACGAATGGAATGGTTGTGCAATGCCGTGGCGACGGTATTGCGATAGAACAGCGGTAGCTTGTTCAATGGGTTGTCATCGCGAAGGTTCGGTTTCCGCCGGACACTACGCTGATTGACGTCCACGACCAGAAAAATCGATTGCAGACGAAACATGATGCCGACGCCCTGTTTCCCTCCCTCCTGATTTGCCGCCATGCCTTTGGAACTTCGTCGAGCGTTTTTGATCCTGGCCGCCATCGTGGTGATGGTGTCCCTGATCTGGGCGTCTCGATTTGATGCGATGCCACCGGCTGACTTCAGCTTTCAGAACGGCACCGATCCCAAAACGCTCGACCCGCACCGAGCGACCGGCCAACCCGAAAGTCGGATTCTGTTCAACATCTTCACCGGGTTGCTGGAAGAGTTGCCCGAAGGCGGCCCGGATCCGGAAACCGGCGTCCAGCCGATGACTCCACAGCCGGGCATCGCCTCGTCCTACGAAGTCTCGCCGGACAACCTGACCTACACGTTCCACTTGCGGGACGGTGTCACCTGGAGCGACGGGGTGCCGATCACCACGGCCGACTTCGTCTGGTCATGGACGCGAATGCTGCACCCGGAAACCGCCTGCGAATACAACTTTCAATTGTTTGGCGTCCAGAACGCGGAGGCTTACGCGACCGGCGAAGTCCAACCGGGCGACAAAGTCGAAGTTGAACTGTGGGACCGACCTGGCGAGACCATCGATAGCGAACCGGCACCTCAGACGTTCCCTCGGGGCACGATTGTTCACGGAACGCTGAAGGCTTTGGACAAACCACCGAAGCCGAACACTCCGGAGGATGCGTCGAAGGAAGAGAAGTCGAAAATCATCGCGGACTGGCAATCCGAATGGCTCTACACCGTCGACCTCGCTCGGACGGACGGCGACAAAATCCTGTGGGACGACGTCACCGAAACGGCCACCTTCACCAAGAACCTGCAAACGCCGCTGGCGAAGGAAAACACTCAGCGGACTCACTATGTGCTGGTCGCCTTTGACCAACTTGGTGGCGTCGAAGCTCCTGACGAACACACCTTGATCGTCCACCTTCGTGACCCGCTTCCGTACTTCCCTTACCTGACCGCGTATTACCCGCTGTTCCCGGTGCCACGCCACTGCATCGAAGAACATGGCAAACCGATGTGGACGCGACCCGAGAACATCGTCACTTGCGGTCCCTACAAAGTCGGCCTGCGGAAACTGCGTGATCGAGTTCGATTGGTCAAAGACGAGCTGTGGTACGACGCCGAAAACGTGGGGATCGAAACCATCGATGCCCTTTCGGTTGAGAGCCACAACACGGCGCTGAACATGTACGAGACCGGGGAACTGGACTGGGTCACGGATCCACCGGTGACCTTGATGGAAGAACTCATCAAACGAGACGACTATCACGGTGCACCTTACTTGTCGGTGTACTACTACGAACTGAACACCAAGCGTCCGCCACTGGACGACATCCGAGTTCGCAAAGCTCTCTCGATGGCGATCGATCGCGAGCAAATCGTTCGCGAAGTCACCAAGGCCGGCCAGCAACCAGCGTTCGCATTGGTGCCGCCCGGTATCGCTGGCTACACCCACGTCAAAGGCAATCGCGGCTCACTCGAAGAAGCCAAAGAGTTGCTCACCGAAGCCGGCTATCCCGGCGGGCGTGGATTCCCCAAGTTCACGATTCTCTACAACACCAGTGAAAGTCACCGAGCCGTCGCGGAAGTCATCCAGCAACAGTGGCAAAACAACCTGAACGTGAAAGCCGATCTGCAAAACATGGAATGGGGCAGCTTCCTCGACAAGCGACAGCAACAGAAGTACGACATTTCGCGAGCGGCATGGAACGCGGATTACCCCGACCCCAATACGTTCTTGGATTTGTTCCTCGGCGAAAGCCCACAAAACAACACGGCTTGGAGCAACCCTCGCTATGACGAATTGCTTTCCCAGGCCGCGTCCGAAGCCGACAAAGTCAAACGCATGGATTTGCTGGTAGAGGCCGAAGAGATCTGGGCCGATGAGCTGCCCGCGATCCCAATTTACTACTACACCGGACGGAACATCTACAAACCCTACGTCAAAGGTTTGTTCCCGACGCCGCAGGACACGCACCCGTTTCAGACGATTCGATTGGAACCCAAGCCATGAAAGACTTGCTCGGATTCCTTGTTCGACGCCTCGGCTGGATGGCCATCACATTGTGGGCGGTTTACACCGTTTCATTTGTGTTGATGCGAGCCGCACCCGGCAGCCCCTTCAGTGCCGAGCGTGCAATGCCTCCCGCGATCGAGCAACAGATGCGGGCTCGATACAACCTCGATGCACCGCCATTGCAGCAATACTGGGACTACATGTGGGGCATCCTCAGTCGCGGTGATCTCAGCTGGTCGATCAAGCTGGAAGATTACAGCGTCAACCAAGTCATCGCGGAGGGCTTTCCCGTGTCCGCCTCGCTGGCCATCTTCGCTTTGGTCTTTGCAATCATCTTGGGCGTCTCCGCCGGAGTCATCTCGGCCGTTTATCGAGGCACCGTTGCCGATGTTGGGATGATGGCCACCGCGGTGCTGGGCATCGCGATCCCCAACTTTGTTCTGGCGTCGATCGCGATCCTGCTGTTCGTGTTCTTGATCCCACTGTTCCCGGCCGCGGGCTGGGGAACGCTTCGACAAGTCGCGCTGCCGGCGCTGTGCTTGGGACTTCCGGTCGCCGCTTACATCGCAAGATTGACACGAGCCGGGATGCTGGAATCGCTCAGCCGCGAACATGTTCGCACCGCGTTTGCGAAGGGACTTCCCAAACGCACCGTGATCATCAAACACGTGTTGCCCGGTGCGTTGCTTCCCGTGGTCAGTTACCTCGGTCCGGCCACCGCGGGCGTTTTGACTGGTTCACTGGTGCTGGAAAAGATCTTTGCCTTGCCCGGAATGGGCAGTCACTTCATCTACGCCGCGACTCAGCGCGACACGACGTTGGCGACCGGAATGGTGCTGACGTACACCGTGATTCTGTTTGTGATGAACACGATCGTTGACTTGGCCTACGCTGTCATTGACCCGCGAGTCGAACTGGAATGAACCTTCCCGATTCAGGCAAGAACGAAGAAGCACTCACGAAGTTGCTGGAGGAATCCCGCAAGATTCGTGGCGTCTCGCTTTGGAAAGACGCGTGGCGTCGATTGTGCCGCAACCGCCCCGCCATGTTCTCGCTGATCTTCCTGATCGGCTTGGGGCTGGTCGCTTTCCTCACCCCGATGCTGCCGCTGCAGAGCCCGCTGGACAAAGACCTCAACAACCGCCGATTCCTCGCCCCCTCACTCGAATCCATCACCATGGGTTCACGCGATGGACTGAAGTTCGCCGACGGTAAACTGACCAGCCAACTGGCTCTCTTCGAAGCTGAGATTGCCGAAGAAGCCGCAGCGGCAATGGCGATCAAAGACCTGACAGAACGAGCCAAACAACTCGATTCAATCCAGGACCGAATCCGCGTCGAGCATCCCTTCAACCAACTGTGGAACCAGCTCGGCGGCGTCTCTTTCAAGATGGTCCAAATTCGCGTCGCAATTTTTGGCGACTACGCGGTGCCTTCGATCTTTGGAACCGACAAACTCGGCCGCGATCTTCTCGCGAGAGTGTTCTGGGGCGCTCGCGTTTCTCTGGTGGTCGGATTGGTGGCAACGCTGGTCAGTTTGATGATCGGTGTCAGCTACGGTGCGATCGCGGGTTACTTCGGCGGCTGGGTCGACGCGGCAATGATGCGGATCGTCGACATGCTGTATTCGATTCCATTCATCTTCGTGGTGATTTATCTGGTCACGTTCCTCGGCGAAGAGAGCGTGAAGGCGTGGCTGGAAAGCTATGGCATCGACCAAATCATGATCTTCTACATCATCATCGGCGCGATCTATTGGCTGACGATGTCACGCGTCGTTCGCGGCCAAGTGCTGTCGCTTCGCCAAGAACAATTTGTCGAATCCGCACGCACGATTGGTGCCTCGCCCATGCGAATTGTGTTTCGACATTTGGTGCCCAACGTGCTTGGAATTGTGATTGTCTATCTGACGCTGACCATCCCTGCCGTGATGCTGTTCGAAGCCTTCCTGTCATTCTTGGGTTTGGGCGTCGCCCCACCAGATGTGTCGTGGGGACTGCTTCTCAACGATGGCGTGGAAGCCCTTTCGAGCGTCAAACTTTTTTGGTGGGTGGTAATTTTCCCAGGTGCCGCTTTGGCCACGACTTTGTTCGCTTTGAACTTCTTGGGTGACGGTTTGCGTGACGCGTTGGACCCAAAGATGAAAAACCGATGAACCAAGCACACGGATCCAGCATCACCTCTTCAAAGCCCACTGCCGAACGCGAGAACGCCGCCCCTCGCGAAGGCAACCAGCCTCTCCTCCAGGTTGCAGATCTCAAGGTCAGCTTCAAAACCGATGAGGGGCAAGTCCAAGCCGTCCGCGGGATATCTTTTGATGTTCGAGAAGGAGAAACTGTAGCCATCGTTGGAGAGTCAGGCAGCGGAAAGAGCGTCACCAACCTGGCGATGATGGGATTGATCCCGCAACCGCCAGGCCAAGTCGATTCCGGAACGGCGCTGTTCCAAGGTCGTGACCTTCTGAAGATGAGTGACCGTGAACTGCAAAGTGTTCGCGGTCGGCACGTCTCGATGATCTTCCAAGATCCGATGACAGCTTTGAATCCTTTGATGACCATCGAGCAGCAAATGACCGAAATGACTCGGTTGCACTTGAGCCTCACGAAGAAAGAAGCGGCCGCGCGCGCGGTGGACATGTTGGGTTTGGTTGGCATCACATCACCTGAGAAACGTCTTCGCGATTACCCACATCAATTCAGTGGCGGGATGCGACAACGCGTGATGATTGCGATGGCGTTGTCCTGCGAACCGGAACTGTTGATCGCGGATGAACCGACCACCGCACTCGACGTGACCATCCAAGCCCAAATCATGGACCTCCTCGCCGATTTGCAAGAACGCAAAGGCACGGCGATTGTCCTGATCACTCACGACTTGGGCGTGGTCGCCGGAGTCGCGGACCGCGTGATGGTGATGTACGCAGGACGCATCGTCGAAAAGGCAGACGTCAACGACTTGTTCGCCTCCCCCAAACATCCATACACGCTTGGCTTGCTCGGTTCACTGCCACGATTTGATACCGATCGTCATGAGAAGCTGCTCGCAATCCCCGGCGGTCCACCCGACATGTCCGAACCCATTCTTGGTTGCTCGTTTTCTCCCCGATGCGACTTTGTTCAACCAGTTTGCCATCGTGAGGATCCTACGCTTCAATTGAAAGCTGAACCAACCGGTGCCGCGAACTTGCCCGTTGTGCAACCTCACCTCGCGGCATGCCACGTGGAGGTCCCAACATGAACGCGGCCCAAACCACCCACACTTCGACGGAAGGATCAGCCAGCACAACCGCGGAGCCACCGCTGTTGCGGGTTAGCGACCTGAAGGTTCACTTCCCCTTTCGACGCGGATCGCTGTTCAATCCTGAACAAGGATTGATCCGCGCCGTTGACGGCGTGTCGTTCGACATCGCAAAAGGCGAAACGCTGGGTCTGGTTGGCGAGTCCGGGTGCGGGAAATCGACCACCGCTCGAGCGATCATCAATTTGGTCCATCCAACATCGGGCGACGTCCTGGTCGATGGCAAATCGATCGCGGGACTGTCCGACAAAGAGATGTTGCCATATCGACGCCGCGTTCAAATGGTTTTCCAAGATCCCTTTGCGAGCCTGAATCCACGGATGACGGTTGGCGGCATCATCGGCGAACCCTTGACGGTTCACAAACTCGCGTCCGGCAAAGACCGTCAACTCGAAGTGTTGCGACTGATGGAATTGGTGGGCCTGAACCCTCGATTCCTGAATCGTTACCCGCATGAATTCAGCGGTGGCCAACGACAACGCATCGGCATCGCTCGTGCCTTGGCCGTGCAACCGGATTTGATCCTTTGTGACGAACCGGTCTCCGCACTGGATGTTTCAATTCAAGCACAAATCATCAACCTGATGATGGATTTGCAGCAACGCCTCGGTGTGGCGTACCTGTTCATCGCTCACGACTTGGCTGTCGTCCGCCACATTGCAACTCGGGTCGGAGTGATGTACCTCGGCCGAATCGCAGAAATGGGCTCCGCCGAAGAACTCTACGCCGATCCGAAACACCCTTATACAGAAGCCCTCCTGTCCGCGGTTCCGGTCCCCGATCCGACCATCGCGGCCGAACGTCGACGAATCGTGTTGCAGGGCGAAGTCCCCTCGCCGGACAAGTTCTACCCCGGCTGCTCCTTCGCCGACCGCTGCCCAATCGCGGTCGACCGATGCCGAACCGATCGGCCCGCATTGCCGGACCGACCGCACGCTGCGGCTTGTTGGGAGCGTGATGATCCGCCGGAAGTTTGATAAGCTGCGGGATTGATTGAACTCATCCGCCGTTTCGTCTTTTTGCCGCCTTCATCATGCCGTTGTCGATCATCCATTTCCCGCATCCGACACTCCGACACGTCAGTCGCCCCATCGTGCGAGTGGATGCCAAACTGAAGTCGATGGCAGACGAGATGCTCGACTTGATGTACGAGTTCGATGGTGTCGGGCTCGCCGCCAACCAAGTCGACTTGCCCATCCGCATGTTCGTGGCCAACCCAACTGGAAAGCGTGACGAAGGTGAATCGTGGGTCATCCTGAACCCTGAGATCGATCGCCCCAAGGGCAACGACACCGCTCAAGAAGGCTGCCTCAGCGTTCCGGGAATGTACGGCCAAGTCAAACGCCCCAAGACCGTTCGTCTTCGCGGATTTGACTTGCAAGGCAACGAAATCAACCAGGTCCTCGATGGATTCATGGCTCGAGTCGTCCAGCACGAAGTCGACCACCTCGATGGCATCATGTTCTTTGACCGCATCGGCGAAGAAGGTCTTCGCGACCTCGAAGGACACCTCGAAGAGTTCAAAACCGACTACGAATCCAAGCAAGGCACCGGATCGATTGCCGACGTAAACACCCTGGCAAAACAACGAGCCGAATGGGAAGCCATGTACACCGGCGGGACCACCTCGAATGGCTGATTCCCTGCGATACGTCTTGATGGGCACCGGCCCATTTGCGGTGCCATCGTTCGAAGCGATCCGGCAACAACTGGATTCCACCGGCGATGAAATCGCTCGCGTGTTCGTGCGTCCTTTGCCGCCAATCAAGAGCCGCGGCGGACCGCCGCCGCAACCCGTTCGCGAATGGGCCGAATCGCACGGGCTGCCCGTGGACGCCCCGGCCAGTGTCAACGATCCGGAAACCGTTGCCAGCCTCGTCGAACTGAACGCGGACCTGCTGGTCGTGTGCGACTACGGCCAAATCCTCAAACCCGATGCCCTGCAGTCCGCGCGTTTGGGCGGAATTAACCTGCACGGTTCACTGCTGCCCGCCTACCGAGGCGCCGCGCCGGTGCAACGAGCCCTCTTGTCCGGCGATCGCGAAACGGGCGTGTCGGTCATCCACATGACCCCACGGCTCGACGGTGGCCCCATCGTGTCGTCCCGCACCACGCCAATTCACGATAACGAAACTTCCGGCGACCTTGAAACACGCCTGTCAGAAATCGGCGTCGACGCCACGCTGGAAGCCATCGCTTTGCTTCGCACGATCGAGTCTCTCGACGAACACGGTGCACTGGGCGAGCCACAAGATCCAGCCAAAGTCTCCAAGGCTCCGCGACTATCCAAGGCCGAAGCTCAAATCGATTGGTCCGCCAACACCCGCCAAATTGATTGCCTGGTGCGAGGCATGCAACCCTGGCCGGTCGCGTTCACCCACGCGGTCGTTAACGAGAACAAGCCTCCGCTGCGCGTCGCAATTCGCGAAGTCACCACGTCCACCTTCGATGCCGACCCAGCCAACGTCGGCCGAGTGATGGAACATGATGGGCTGGCCATCGGATGCGGTGATGGCCAAGTCATCATCGAGCGTCTCCAACCGGCGGGCAAGAAAGAGATGTCGGGCTTGGATTTCAAGCGAGGCCACCGCCTCGACGCCGGCCAAAAGCTGATCGCACAACCGTAGGCCATGTCTCACATGGCACCCAACCCGATGCTTTGGAACAAAGCGAGGCGTCTAATCAACACGCCTTCGAGAGAATAGATTTGCTCGGCGAAGAACAATCGCCAGGTGGAACCTGGCCTACATCATGAGTCGATTGCAAAGTGCAAATTGATCAATGCAAAGGGCAAAGTGCTTTGTCCCGGCAAGCGGCATAACATCACCGCCGGACAATTACCGATTTGCAATGTCCATTTTGCAATTTGCAATTCTAGTATGCTTTCTCTCACAAGGCCCCCCGATCGTTCAACAGTAGGCCATGTTCCACATGGCAGTCGAGCCAATGCTTGAGAACCAAGCGAGGCGACTAATCAACACGCCTTCGAGAGAATGGACTTGCTCGGCGAAGAACGATTTCCAGGTGGAACCTGACCTACCCCTGTGGTTCTGCGGCTCTGAGGTCCTTTCTCACTTCCCGCCAATGAAAAAACCCGACGCGGTACGCCGGGTTCTCGTATTCAAATCGTTGCGAACAAAACTCAGGCCTTCGCCAATTCGTCGCGGACGCGTTCGAGCAATTTCTTGCTGGCTTTGATGCCATCGGCTTCGCTCAGACCACCACCTTCATATTCGATGCCAACGTAGCCGTTGTATCCGAACTCGGTGACGATCTTCATCATCTTCAAGTAGTCGGTGTGCGTCTCATTGCCTTCTTCGTCGAAGTCATGCGTCTTCGCACTGACCGCTTTTGCGTACGGCATCAAAGCCTGCACGCCGTGATAGCGATCGAACTCGTTCGCATTCTTGCCACGCGAGATGAAGAAGTTGCCGAAGTCAGGCAGAGTGCCGCAGTTGTCCATGCCAACGCGTTCCATCACAACTGCCAACCAAGCACCGTTGCTGCTCAAGCCGCCGTGGTTTTCAACGATCACGTTGATGTCTTGCTTCGCGGCGTACTCGCTGAGTTGGCTCAAACCATCAGCGGCATAACCAATTTGCTCGAGGTACGATCCGCCGCTAGCAGCATTCACACGAATGGAATGGCAACCGAGGAACTTCGCCGCATCGACCCATTGATGATGGTTCTCGACGGCTTTCGCACGAGCCGCTTCGTCTGGATCGCCCAAGCGGCCTTCGCCGTCGACCATGATCAGCAAACTCTTCACGCCGTTGTCGCTGCATCGTCCTTTCAGGTCCGTCAGATACTTCTCGTCGCGAGCTTTGTCCTTAAAGAATTGATTGACGTACTCAATCGCATCGATCCCAAACTGCTCTTTGGAAACCTTTGGAAAATCCAAGTTAGTGATTCCAACCGACTCATCGCGAAGCGTGCGGTGCAGCGACCATTCAGCCAACGAAATTTTGAATGGAGCGTGATCGTGGTCATGACCTTCGTGGGCATGAGCCAACATTCGCGAGCCCGCGATTCCAGCGACGGCGGTGGTAGCGGCGAGTGACTGCAAAAAATGACGACGTGGCAACATGGTGGGCTGTTCCTGACGACTCAGAGGTGGGGGCGAGAGAATCATGATGGGTGGATCAACGGCAATCGCATGGAAGGCGACTTCCAACGAATTGGCAGCGCAGCATTCAATGCAAACCGGATCCCCAGTCTAGCTAAAGCAAAGCAGGTCGTGATGCAAATCGATGGATTCAAACCACACATTGCAGCGAATCAAAGCGACCAACGACAAGCGATTCGGAACCGCAGAAGCCGCGAACAAGCTTGCGTCCGCGCAGCAAAATGACCGCGAACTCAAATGAATGAATTCGCGATCATTGACTGATTTGACCGATTTCCGAACGAACCAATCCGGCTCCGAACTACTTGAGTTCGACCGAGCCGCCAGCTTCTTCGATTTCGGCTTTGACCTTTTCGGCGTCTTCTTTCGAGACGGCTTCTTTCAGAGTTGCTGGGCAGCCTTCGACCATCTTCTTGGCGTCCATCAAAGATGCGCCAGTGATGTTCTTGACGACCTTGACGACGTTCAGCTTCTTCTCGCCGAAACCGGTCAAGACAACGTCGAATTCGGTTTGCTCCACTTCAGCAGCACCACCAGCGTCTCCGCCAGGGCCAGCCATCATCACAGCGCCACCGCCGGCGGCAGGCTCAATGCCATGCTCATCCTTGAGGTAGTCGCTCAATTCTTTGGCTTGCTTCAGGGTCATGTTGGCGATTTTGTCGCCCAGTTCTTTTGCTTCTGCGCTGAATTCTGCGACAGCGGTTGCTTCATCGGACATAGTCAAACTACCTCAAAAACGAAAAAGGTGATTCGGAAATGGTTCAGGGAAAAAGCCGGGGCAAGGACAAAGGCTCCGGCTGGTCGAGCGGAGACGACTATTCGTCGCCTTCGCCCTTGGACTTGATCTGGCTGTTGAGGGTCTTGCCGGGGCCAAGCATTGCAGCACTGAGTGTTGCACCTGGGCCAAGCATCTGACCGACCAACATGGAAATTTGTTCTTCACGGCTTGGCCATTTGCTGACCGCATTGACCGCTTCTGGATCCAGCTTTTCACCGTCCAGAACGCCGCCCGTCGTGACGAACTGTTCGAACTTCTCTTTGTCCTTGTCCAGTCGGACGGCTTCCTTTACCAGACTGACGAAGTCGCTTGAGCCCCAGAGCACGGCGACTTGCCCATTCGTTCCTTCGAACGCGGGGAAGAGAGACGTGCCTTCAGTGGCGCGTCGGGCGAGTGAGTTTTTGACAACCATCATCTGGATGTCTTTTTGGCCCAGTTCGCCACGCAGCTCGTTGGTCGTGTTCGCATCCATACCGGTGCAATTGACCAACACGGCATCCTCCACGCCTTCAAGCCGACGCTTGAGATCGCGAGTCACCAGTTCTTTGACGTATTTACTCATCGGATTTTTTCACTCGAAAGAGCCAAACCTTGGCCGCAGTTGGATGTGATCGTTTGGGGTTGGACCAAAAAACATTGATCCACCAACATCAATCTGAAAACCAACGCTTTCGGCCATGATGCTGGTTGATCGGGACGGCCTGACGATCGAAATCATCCGGCCAACCCGTGCAGCTAGGTGGCGACGCGAACACTAGGTGTCATCGTCGCACAGATCGCCACGCCTTTGATGTACGTGCCTTTGATGGACTGAGGCTTCATTGCCGACACAAAGTCGACGAACGACGCGATGTTTTCTTCGAGCTTGTTCGCATCGAAGCTCATCTTGCCGACCATCGCGTGGACGTTGCCACCCTTGTCGTTTCGAAACTCAACCTTACCGGCCTTGTACTCACCGACGACTTTACCGACGTCAGGTGTCACGGTTCCAGCACGCGGGCTCGGCATCAAACCACGAGGACCGAGTACTCGGCCCAAAGGTCCAACCAATCCCATCATGTCGGGGGCGGCGATGCAGACGTCGAAGTCCGTCCAGCCATCTTTGATTTTTTTGGCCAATTCTTCTTGGCCAACTTCATCCGCACCGGCTTCTTCAGCCGCTTTGGCAGCGTCGCCCTTGGCGAACACGACCACGCGTTGGGTCTTGCCAATGCCGTGAGGCAAGACAAGTGAGCCACGGATGATTTGGTCGGCCTGGTTTGGATCCACGCCCAAACGCATGTGAATTTCGACCGTTTGGTCAAACTTCGTGGCGTCGTATGTTTTCAATACCTCGACAGCCTTGCCCAAAGGAAGCATTTCCTTGGGCTGTTTTTCGAGGGCGGCGCGATACCGCTTGGATTTCTTTCCCATTTAGTCACGACTCATTTGTGTCGGGTGGTATGGCGATTCCACGCAGGCCCAAGCTCTCTAAAACCAGCCAACTGATACAATCGGCTGAAAGAACGCCCGGCGGCAGAATCTCCCACTTGTTAAACGAACGGAACCCAAAAAAGACTGGGTTGCGATCGAAGCGGGGGAGTTTGGCGAAGGCCAGCAGCAGCGTCAACCTCAACTAGCCCAAGCGATTCGGATTTTTTTCTTGGTTTTTTGAAGTGAGGCCTTCACCGGGGCACATCGGTTGCAACCGTGGGAATGTGAAGGAAAACCTGTCACAATCGCGGTCAAATTGGAACGACATCGAGGACTGGCGTGCAAAAGCAAGCTCCCACCAGGGGTTTACTTCACCGTGATCTGGCTTCCCTGACTGAAACGCTGACTGGCGGAACACCGCGACTCGGCAACATTTTGACGGTGCCGGTTTCGCTTTAATTGGATGCTCTCCGCTTGAGCGACTGATTTCTGATTGAGTGAAATCACGACTCGCTTGACCGCGGCGATCCAGCCCAACATTCCAGCGACCGGATCGCGAACATCGAAACGCCGTGCCAGCTTCCTGCTTGTGCACGCGAAAGAACCGAAAGAGAAACGAATGATGAAATCTTGGCTGACCGCACTTCCCGTCTACAACGAAGCCCAATACGTCGACGAAGTCCTCGAAAACGTCCTCCAGCACGCCGACCAAATTCTGGTGGTCAATGACGGCAGCACAGACGGAACGTCCCAGCGACTGGATGACTGGGCGAATCGATTGCCGGAATCCGTCGCAGTGGTGCACCACCCGAAAAATCGCGGCTATGGCGCGGCCCTGCAATCTGTTTTCGCGTACGCAATCGAGAACGGTTACGAAGGTGTTGTGACGCTGGACTGCGACGGCCAACATCAACCCTGCCGAATCCCAGAGTTCATCGAGGCCGGACGCCACGCAGACATTGTTTCTGGCAGCCGTTACCTGAAGCAATTCGAAGGCGACGACGCGCCTCCGCAAGAAAGAATGTTCATCAATCGTCGGATCACGGCGGACATCAATCGACGTCTTGGCTTTTCGCTGACGGACGCCTTCTGCGGCTTCAAAGCCTATCGGACCGAGGGGTTGCGAGAGCTGAAGATCACCGATGATGGCTACGCGATGCCGCTGCAATTGTGGGTCGAAGCCGCTGCGGCGGGTCTTCATGTCACCGAATTGCCGGTACCACTGATCTACCTGGACCTCGAGCGCTCCTTCGGCGGGTCGCTGGATCACGCCGAAACTCGGCTGAATTACTACAACCAAGTCTTAGACGATGCGGTCGACCTGGCTTGCCGCGAAGGACGTTTCCGTAAAGGACGCGGCAAGAACGATCAAGCCAATTCGCCTTGCGGCAAAAACTCCAAGCGAGCCGCCAGCTGAACCCAGCCGGCACCAATGTCGCCCATCGACTCCGCTCGATGGATGCCCTGCATTGCAGGGCATCTATCATCACCTTCCCTTTGGGAGGGTCGAGTGAAGCGAGGGGAGGGCTCAGCATCGGTTCCAGCGCGTAACCCTCCCCGGCCCGAAGCGGGCCGACCCTCCCAAAGGGAGGGTGAAGTGATATGGCATTGCCTTTCCCTTCGGGAACTGCGAGCGAAACGAGGGAAGGGCGAGCATTGAAAAAGTTAAATTGACAATTGCAAACTGCAAATTGGGCTGCTGTTGCCTGTCGAGCTCGCCCGATCATCGAGGCAACCGTTTGGAATCGGCTTCCGGGGGAATGTTGCAAACGGACTTTCCCACCGCGGCGGTCGCCAACTGCCGCATTGGCCGGGAAGCCAAACCGGCCGCCATCATCAAGCGAGCCAGCCCGACCATGGTTTGGTGCCATTGGTGAACCATGTCCGGCGTGCCAAAGCGGGCTGCATCGACGCGATCGAAACCTTGTTCACTGACACGAATTTCGGTGGCCATGTGCATCAACGCCTCCAGCATCACGTGGCTGTGCCGATCGGAATCGGTCAAACCTTCGTCGTCATAGATCCACAAATGAGGCTGCATCGCGAGATCGACGCTGTGCATCGCGGCGGCATCGGCATCCATTGCGTCGACGACCAAAGAGCGGGCACCACACTGAACGTAAAACTTAGCCATGGGATTGATCTTCCGTGAAAAGGCGGTTGCGGGGGTCCGCCGCCGAGTGAACCTCCCGGCGACACACATAGGATCGCAACCGGAGTGACACGTTAGGTCACGAGGAGCTCCTAGCTCCTAGTCGTGCTCGTGCTCGCCGTACGATGGCCTTCCAAGGCCGTCGAAATGGAAACCCGACGCGTCAGCGAGGCACCACACAACTCTCCCCACGACGGCCCCATCCGGGCCGACGGGCCGTTTTCTGCCATCCATCTCGGGGCTTCCGCCCCGAGCTACGAACGACGGCCCCGTCCGGGGCGAAGATATTGAACCGCCCCCTCTCACCGCTCCGCGGTTGTTGGCTCACCCCAACACGCACGACCAGTCGCGGAGCGACGACAGTTGTCCGCCGGCCCGTCGCCGAATGATTCACGACGCAACTCCGTCAGACGAACAACCAAACCTCCTACGGTCCCCCGAAAACGTTTCCCAGCGGAATTCGCCGTTCTCTCCATTTACAAAACCGCAGCATCTTGGATAAACTGCCGGGCTTTCCTCAAAAAACCACCCTTTCGCCCGCCCCCTCCGACGCGTGTTCGATTCCCTCTCCGACGGTCTGCAATCCGCTTTCAAAAGCTTGTCTGGTAAAGGCAAACTGACCGAAGGCAATATGCGCGATGGCCTGAAGATCGTGGAACAATCGCTACTCGAAGCTGACGTCAGCTACAGCGTCGTCCAGGACTTCATGGGGCATGTTTCCGAAAAAGCCCTCGGAAAACGCGTTCTTTTGTCGCTTCGGCCACAAGAAGAACTGGTTCGGATTGTCTACGACGAGCTGGTGGAAACGCTCGGCCCAGTCGACTCCGCACTGAACCTGAAAGCCGATGGCCCGACCGTCATCATGCTATGCGGGTTGCAAGGAAGCGGAAAAACGACCACCTGCGGCAAGCTCACGAAACTGCTGCAAGAACAAGACATCACGCCACTTTTGGTCGCGGCTGACTTGCAGCGTCCCGCCGCCATCGAGCAACTCAAAGTCATCGGTTCGCAGCTCGGCGTTCCCGTCCACGCGGAAACCGACCACAAAGACCCGGTGAAGGTCTGCCAAGCTGGCGTCGAAATGGCCCGCCGCGATGGCAATCGCGTTGTGATCTTGGACACCGCCGGACGTTTGGCGATCGACGCTGAACTGATGGCCGAGCTGAAAAAGATCGACCGAAAAGTCGGCCCCGACCAGGTTTACCTCGTCGTCGACGGAATGACCGGGCAAGACGCAGTCAACAGTGCTGGTGCGTTCAACGACGCGTTGGAACTCGACGGCGTCGTGATGACAAAACTCGACGGTGACGCTCGCGGCGGAGCATTGCTGTCGGTCAAAGAAGTCACCGGCGTCCCGATCAAATTCATGGGCACGGGCGAGCACTTTGATGCTCTTGAACCCTTCCGCCCCGAAGGCATGGCCAGCCGCATTTTGCAGATGGGCGACATGGTCGCCGCGGCTCGCGAAGCCCACCGAATCGTCGATGAAGAAGAACGAGAAGAGCTGGAGGCCAAAATGGCCAGCGGCGAGTTCTCGCTCGACGACTTCAAAAACATGATGCAAAAAGTCGCCCAACCGGGGCTGATGGGACGCATGATGGGCCTGATGCCTGGCATGGGCCAATTCAAAGAAGCGATGGAGTCGGAAGCGGCCGGCGGCCAACTCCGACAAATCATCGGGGCGATCAACTCGATGACCCCCGCCGAACGCAAAAACCCAAAGCTGATCGATGCGACCCGTCGCACCCGAATCGCCAAGGGAGCTGGCGTTCAATCGCCAGTCATCACGCAATTGATCAAACAATTCGACGTGATGAAGCCGATGATGCAAGCCATGTCCGGGAAGGGCAGCGGCGATCGGATGGCGATGATGCGTCAAATCCAAGCCAACGCGATGTCGGGCGACCCCCGCATGGGCGGCTTGAAAACAAAACAGAGCACGGGAAAACGACTTTCCCCGGCCGAGAAAGCCCAGCAACGCAAAGAACGCGAAAAGCTGAAACGAAAACTCAAACGTAAAAAACGCTGAGTGAGATGAAGTGGGCCGAGACCAGAGCAGGTACAGCCCTCTGTCTTCAGCCCCGAAATCAACCTCAATTCCTTGGAGAAACGACCGACATGGCAGTAAGAATTCGCATGAAAAAGATGGGACGTACGCACCGTCCTTTCTTTCGTGTTTGTGCAGTGGATCAACGCAACCCACGTGATGGTCGTGTGATCGAAGAACTCGGCACCTACGATCCAATGTGCCCCGAAACCGATGCACGCACCACGCTGAAAGCCGATCGCGTCGACTACTGGATTGGCGTTGGCGCTCAACCCAGCGACAAAGTGGCTGTGCTGATCAAAAAGTACGGCACCGAAGGCTCGCACCTGGAAGCCCAAAAGGCTGCCGTCGAGCGTCTCGGTCGTCGCAAAGATTACACCCCACCACCAGAAGCACCCGCTCCAAAAGCCGCACCGGTTGCGGAAGCACCTGCTGAAGAAGCTCCCGCGGAAGAACCAGCCGCCGAAGCTTCGACGGACGACGCTCCTGCTGCAGAAGCCACCACGGAGTGAGATTCGACGTTGTCACCCTGTTCCCCGCGATCTTTGACGGTTATCTGACCCAAAGCTTGCTGGACAAGGCGATTGTTCGAGGTTTGGTTGAGATTCAGCGACACAACCTCCGAGATTGGGCCGAAGACACCCCTCATCGCAAAGTCGATGACCGTCCTTTCGGCGGCGGCCCCGGAATGTTGTTGCAGGTCGAACCGACCGTGAATTGTGTTCGGGACGTGGACGCCATGGCCGATGTCCCGGCTCGAAAGATTTTGTTGACCCCGCAAGGTCGACGGCTCGACCAACGGTTGGCCGAAGACCTCGCCACCAGCGACCGACTCATGTTGATGTGTGGTCGTTACGAAGGATTTGATCAACGCGTGCTGGATATTCTCCAACCCGAAGAGATCAGCATTGGCGACTTTGTCCTCAACGGAGGCGAAGTGGCCGCGATGACCATCATTGACGCTGTCGTCCGGTTGCTGCCCGGCGTGCTCGGCGATGAACAAAGCAGCCTGGATGATTCGTTCAGCCGAGGAAATCGGATGCTCGAGTTCCCCCAGTACACCCGGCCCCGTGAATTCGAAGGCCACACCGTCCCCGATGTTCTGCTCAGCGGCGATCATGCCGCCATCGCCGCTTGGCGAGCCGAACAAAGCCGGGCGAGAACGATTGACCGTCGCCGCGATTTGCTGCCCGAGCATTCAACCAACAATCAAGAACACCCCAACAAACTCTCCTGAACATCGAAGAGGTTCTCAAATGAACAACGCCATCATGGACATGGTCGACAAGGCCAACCAAAAAGAAGAGGGAAGCGTTCCCCAGTTCGAAATCGGTGACACCGTGGACGTGCACTCCAAGATTTTGGAAGGCAACAAAGAGCGGATCCAAGTTTTCACTGGCGTCGTGATCGGCCGCAGTGGCAAAGGTGCTCAGGAAATGTTCCATGTTCGCCGCATCGTGGCTGGCGAAGGCGTGGAGCGTAAGTTCCCCGTTCACAGCCCACGCATCGAAAAGGTCGAAGTCAAACGCAGCGGTGTCACCCGTCGCGCCAAGCTGTACTTCCTCCGCGATCGCGTCGGCAAGGCTGTTCGCTTGAAAGAACGTCGCCGCGTTTGATCGCCGCCCGCATTTTGCGGGTTGAGCTCGATCATCAGCAAGGCTCGACCGCCCGTCGGTCTGCCAAATAAACTTCGCCAAGCTGCTCTGGTCCACCCGAGCAGCTTGTTTGCTGCGCGAATCCATCGTCTGTCGCCTAACTAACCCCGTAGCCCGGCGAGGCCCTCACCGGGCAATTACAGCAACCATCCTGCGTCTGGAGGTCGTGCAGTTTTTAACTGCTGTGTTGCCAAGCGTTTAGCATCACCCTCCCCCTGGGAGGGTCGAGCGAAGCGAGGGGAGGGTCGAGCATCGGAACCAGCGCGTAACCCTCCCCGGCCCGAAGCGTGCCGACCCTCCCAAAGGGAGGGTGAAATAAAACTGCACGACCTCTCTGATAGGGGTAGGGAAGTCCGGTTGAGCCGGACTCCCCTACCCCTATCGGTACCTGAGAGGCCAAAAAACAACCGGGCACGCTCCTTTGGAACGTGCCCGGTTGGACTTGTCAGCCGTGACTTGTTTTGTTGCCAAATCGGTTTTCAATCAGGTCAATCCGTGACCACCGCCAACCTTCATCCTTGAAGGCGAGGAACTCCTGCGAAGGAGTCCCATTCTCACCGGGTTCGCTGCATCAGGCGATGCTTCCGTGCTGCCAGCCCGCCAATCCTTTGGCGGAAAACGGTTCTCGCGGGACAACCGTGGGCAGCGAACCCGGTGGGAAGGGATCAAAAAGTCCGATTCGTCAACATCCTCTCCGTAGTGTGGTTTCTAGCTCAAGCAACCAAACGATAGGCTTCGTCGCCTTCTTTCGCGGGAGCCTCTTGGTTCCGGTCGCGAACGGCGTCAACAAACTCTTCGAAAATGCGGATGTCCAAGGCGGAGGCCGCTTCGGATTCGGGGTGGAACTGAGTTCCCAAAGCGAACCAATCGATCATTTCGCTTTCGATGGCTTCGATCACACCGTCGGGGCAGCGAGCGGTGACGCGGAAACCAGGAGCGACTTCGTCGATTGCCATGTGGTGACGGCTGGTCACGCGAATTTCGCCGTCGCCGTAGACGCGGCCGATCAACGAATCGCCTTCGACGTTCAATGTGTGACGGTGGTTGACGTCTTGAGCGTCAAAGTGAGGCACGGCTTCGGGCAAGTCCTCTTTGATGTGCAAGAACAAGTTGCCGCCTTGTTGGACGTTGATCAACTGCATGCCGACGCCAATTCCGAAGACAGGCATCCGGCGTTCAGCGATTTCCGCCATCAGCATTCGGTCGCTGGCTTCACGTGCCGCGTCCATGGGATGAACACTGGGGTGCAGCATGAACCCGTCGTTGCGAGGGTCCAAGTCGCCGCCACCGATGAACAAGAAACCTTCGACGGCGTCCAGGATGCGGCCAACCGATTCTTCGTCCGCTTGTGGAGGAACCAAAACGGGGATGCCACCCGCGTCGATGATGGCTTGAAAGTATCCCGAAGCGATGTAAGCAAACGCGGGGGTGCTGCGAGCTGCGGCTCGGAAGTCAGCGTTTAAACCAATCAGGGGCTTGCGCGTCATGAGAAGATCCTCTTCGTATCGGCGTTTCATAGTTACCGCACTGGCGAAGCATTCAATTCAGCAATCTTGTGCAAAATTGAATCGAGCGAGCAGCAAACACGTTGAGAACTCATTCGCACGATGCCACCTGCCAACTCGCAGGGAAAAGGGCGATCATGGGAGTTCATCCAGCCTGTCTCTTCATGAAACAACCTGGTCGTTTTGCTTCCCGGACTTTTCCAATGAGGTGCGTGATAAGGCGGCGCGGCGACGGTGTCGCGTCTGATGTGCGGGAGATTAGAGACCGAGTTTCACATGACCAAGCAAGAACGATATATTGTGAGAAAGTGGCCTTGAACCACTACGGGTAGTGCTAGCAAATGCGTTTTTTGCTAGCAAACCGCGAATTTCTGCAGTGTTTTCGGAAAATCCTGAGCCCTCGAGATGGACTCCATCGCCCCAAACAAAGGGCTACTTCCTCCCCCTCCGCCACCGGGCTGATCTCTCACAAATCAGCTTGGATGACGAACGGCCGCCGGAACCCTATTGGCCAGGCCAGCGTCCTTCCGCAGCGCAGCGTCGCAGCGAACATCACAAAAGGCAATTGCGGGACCCTACCACACCCTACGAAATCACCGAAGCTCGCGGTGATTGTTTGCGATCAGGTCTCGCAAGGCTTCTCCGCACTGGTGATACGACCGACGGAAGCAATCTGTTAGTCTGCTTCGCGACCGTTGGGTCACTCAATCGGGGAATTTCCGTTCCCTCGGATTCAGATGGCCTCAGGCAATGAGAGCCAAGCATTTTTTTTAAAACTTTGGTTCAAAGGGCCGCAGCAGTGCATTTTCCTGACGTCGCGTTGGCATCGATCGGTGTCACGATCCCGCAAGCACAGTGGACCAGCGAACAAATCGAGAAGGATCTGCAGCCGCTTTACTCTCGCCTGAAATTGCCGGAAGGCCGTCTGGCCATGATGAGCGGCATCGACAGCCGGCGAGTCTGGGAGCCGGGCACCGTCCCCAGTGGCCCCAGCATTCAAAGCGGCCGACACGCTCTGGAAGCCGCCTCGATCGATCCAGCTCAAGTCGGAGCCCTGATCCACGCCAGCGTCTGCCGCGACTTCCTGGAACCCGCCACCGCCTCTCGCGTGCACCACGAATTGGGGCTGTCACCTCAGTGCTGGGTCTACGACGTATCCAATGCTTGTTTGGGCGTCCTGAACGGCGCCGTCCAAATCGCCAACATGATTCAGTCAGGAATGATTTCGGCCGGCATCGTTGTCGGAACCGAGAACAGTCGACCGTTGATGGAAGCGACGATCGCATCGCTGAACGCGGACACGCAGTTGACTCGAAAAACCGTCAAACCCGCGTTCGCGTCCCTGACGATTGGATCAGGCAGCTGCGCGTGGTTGCTGACCCATCGCGACCTGCATCCCGAAGCCACAACTTTGGAACACGCGATCGCTCGCGCCCACACCGCACATCACCATCTCTGCCGAAGCGACCAAGACACGGCCGGAGCGGGGATGCAACCGTTGATGGAAACGGATTCCGAAACCCTGATGGCCGAGGGAATCGCAACGGGTGTGGCTGCGTTGAACGACTTGCTCGAACAATCCGGATGGTCTCGCGATCAAATCGATCGTTCCGTTTGTCATCAAGTCGGCTCGAGACACCGAGTTGGAATGTTAGAAGCGATGCAGTTGCCTGAATCTTGCGACAGCGTTTCCTTTCCGGCTCTTGGCAACACTGGCTCGGTCGCGTTGCCGCTGACCGTCGCCGCCGCGGCCGCCACTGGTGACCTGTCCGCTCAAGACCGCACCGCGATGCTGGGAATTGGATCCGGCATCAACAGCGTGATGATCGCAGCGAAGTGGGGCGAAACCATGATCGCGGGCGATTGGTCGGGCTTGCTCGACGAACTGGCCCCCTCTCGGTTGGCTGCCGCGACAACCTGAAACGCCCCGACGATCCGCCAGCCTCGCGCCCTCATGCAACCCGTTCCCCGCCTGGAAATGCTGGACTTCTGCTCCCGCTGCACACCATTTGCTTGCCGGAAATCGATTCTGGCGCTATGGTGAAAGCAGGCCGCCACTTTCCTACTGACCTCTGAGCGATCTCGATGAAACGCCATTTTCTTCCCCGACTCTCAGCGTTGCGGGTCGCCTTCCAAACCACTTGGGCAAGTCTGACTCGTCGTGTTCGCACCAGCGGCTTGGCGGTGTGCTTGAGTGCATGCTTCGGTTTCGCACCCGCCGTCGCTCAAGAAGCCCCGGTCGCCGAACCGCCGGCACAGGCTGAAACAACAGAAGCTGAATCAGCGAAAGCCACAGACACCGAGCCCGCTCCGGCCGAAGAAGCGAAAGTCGCCGAAGAGCCCGCGTACGTTCGTGTTCACGAAATCAACGGCAAGCCAGATGCCTTGCAAACCGCAACGGTTCAGTTCGTCGGCCAGCCCGGCACCAAGTACGACGGTGCAATTGTCGACTTGGTCGGCGTCGTTCACATCGGCCAAGACGAGTACTACACCGAATTGAAGGAACAACTTTCGAAGTACGATTCCGTGCTTTACGAATTGGTGGCCCCCGATGGGACTCGCATTCGCCCGGAAGACCTGGAGAAACGTCGGTCAATCCTGGCCTCGGTTCAAACTGGCATGAAAGACATGTTGAACCTGGAGTACCAACTCGAAAAGATCGACTACATGGCCGAGAACTTTCGCCATGCGGACATGAGCCCGGACGAGTTCGTCGAGGACCTCGAGAAACGCGGCGACAGCATTTGGAAAATGGTGGCGAGGATGCTCGGTGCCGGCATCGCTTCGCAAGCCAAAACAGGCGGCGACGCGGGTTTGATAATGGCGATGTTCAGCGGTGAAGACCGACCCAAGAACATGAAGCGAGCGATGGCTCGCCAACTCGTCGACATTGAACTGGTGACCGCGGGCATGGACGACGCCAACGGTGAGAACACCTTGATCAAAGGTCGCAACCGCAAGGCGTTTGAGATTTTGAAGGAAGAGCTCGACGCTGGCAAAGAGAACGTCGCAGTGTTCTACGGAGCCGGTCACTTGCCAGACATGGCCGACCGCTTGGAAAACGAATTCGGAATGAAATCGACCCAGACCACCTGGGCAAACGCCTGGGACCTGACGCGGAACTGAGCCCTGCGGCGAGCGGAGTAACTCTCGGTGGGGACCACCGAGCTACAGGTTGTTGCGGTGCAGCTCCATCGAACGGAGTCGATGGGCGACGGTGACGCGACTACGGACGTAGGATGTCGTTGGTGCGTTGCATCCGTTCTTGCTGCTCGGTGTAAATCTTCGGCAAGCTAGTCGGCAACGACTTGGGTGCCGTTGATTTCTCCGGAGCGAAGTCGCGTCCGCGAACGGCCGATCCGAGAGGCGTTGTCAGCGAGTCGTTGATCGTCTTCAGGTAAGCTTGCAACTTCCAAGCTGGAATGATTGTCACCCCATTCTCGGTCGCTTCCGCCTTGGCCTTACCGACCGCGGCGATTTCGCTGGCGTTGCCCGCTTGATCGTCCAATCGTTCGGATTCGCCGATCACCAAGAATCGCACGCTGCTGTCGAACGTGCCTTCACGACTTCCATCGGTTCGCAAGATGGCGGCCACTTCGGCACCCGCCGCACGGATCATCGAAGAGATCTCGGTCGTGTCAGGTCGGCTGTCATCATCGATGTCGATGTTGTCCATCAAAGCGATCTTCACACGACGTCCAGGCGACCAGAACGGCGAGTAGATTTGGTCGCCAGGGATGATCGGGTAACGGATCTCGGGGAACGCCACCACGCGAGCCTCGGCACGGTGATCGCCCAACAACTTGGTGACTTGGATGGTCGCTTTGATCTTCGCATCTTGCAGACGTGTTTCGTCGCCATCGATGACACCAAACGTGACCCCCGGAGTCAGCTCATCCGCCGATCCCAAGTTGATCGTCACAACGTTGCCATCGCGGTAAACGTAGCTGATCAAACCTTGCGTGCTTTCGAAGTTGGTGCTTCGCAGTCGCACGAGTTCCTGACGCTGGTTCTCGATCGTGCCTGACAAACGAGTTTCCAGTTGCTGAAGCTCGTTGATCTCGGCGGTGACCTTGTTTCGATAAGTCGTGAACTCGGCGATCTTCTTTTGAAGGCTGTCGCTGGTTCGCTCCGTCGTCAGCTTCATTTGCTGACGGTCTTCGGCAAATTTGGATTGTTCTGTTTCGAGTTTCTTGTTCGCATCGTCGCGACTCTGTTCGGCCACTTCCTGAGCCTTGCGAGCCACTTCGATGTCGCTGTCGGCCTGCGAACGGATTTGCGTTGCTTGTTCACGAGCCTGGCTGTACTGAACGTTTCGGTTGCGAATCGCATTGACCAGGAAGTCCGGGAGCGCGGGATAGTTGCGGTTTTGCGGGTCGACTTCGGGACCAAACAACGCCATGTCGCGAGCAAAGTTTTGCTCAATGATCTCCATCTCAGGATCGTCACCGCTGCTGGATGTCAGCGTGTCGAATTGAGCCTGGGTCAGCCCGCCCACGCCCAACATCGCTTTCATCAATGTTGCCTCACTCTGCATCGTTTGCAGTTCGGTGCCGCGGGATTGCAAGCTTTCCTTCGCCGTCGCGGCGGTCTGGGCTTGTGTGTTGCCCCAACTCCAAAAGAAGAAGTTGAGCGCCAAAGAAAGCACCAGGAAAATCAGACAGGCAATCAAGCTGCCTCGGATCACTGAATCGTCGCGTGCGGCCATGGGGGCGATGAAGAGTAGGAGGAGATGGAGTGCCCGTGCGAGGGCAGTCGGACCAACTTGGGTCGCATTCGTTGCGTGTTGACTCTACGAACAGGGACCACCGACCGGTTCAGACCGGCGGACCACCTGCCTCTGCAAACAGCAATTGTATTCAGAGTTGATCCAGAACGCATCTTTTTGACACAGAAATCACGCCGAAACTGCCTGGGCGATCGCGCAAACCCACCGGCCTGGTCCGATTTTGACGACAAACTGCCGTGCAACCCCAAGCCGGGCCATCCTCACCCCCGAATGAACCACCCGATTCCCGCGTATCCCAACCGTAACTCGGTGGTCCCCCACCGAGACGAGCATAAAAACTCTCGGTGGGGACCACCGAGCTACAGGTTGTTGCGGTGCAGCTCCATCGAGCGGAGTCGATGGGCGACAATCGGCACCAGAGCAGAACGATTGTCCCCAATCGTTCCGTCAACCGGCGTTCAAACGCCAATCCACATCGGCCTCGCGTTCACCCGCCCAAACGTTCGCGTCAAGCATTTCAACGACAGCACCCCGACACGCAAACAGTTGAGACAACTGTTCTACTCTGCAACTCACCGTAGCCCGCTGGAGCCCCAGCGGGCATCCACACGCAACTCGCTGGGGGCCCCAGCGAGCGACACGCGGCTTCCGGCAACGCTCCTTTCGACTGGCACAATCGTTTGCGATTCGCCGATCAACGCGTCGACTTCGCTCATTCAAACTGCCCGGTTTCGGTCGATCGCGGTATGCTCTCCGCTTCGCAAACAGCACACGCCCTTCTCGACGCCTCGCCACCCTCTTCGCAGTTCCCATGGCCAAATCCCGACCTCGCCCCAAGCAGAACGACGACGACCAAATGCTGTTCAGCGGGTTCGACGAGGCCCCCAGCCCTCCGGCCGCGAACTCGGACAACACGCCTCCATCCGCCAGCAACCAAGTCGCCGAATCCACGCCGACAATCGCCTCCCCCGAGCCATCCGCGGCTGACAAACCCGCGGCCGCCGCAACTGCCGAGCGCGACCCAAACAAGCTGTCCGCCACGCGAGGATTCACGCCCAGCCCCAACGCCACGCCCATTCCATCCGTCGCGGGCACAGGAGTCACGCCGCTGCCCACCAGCTCCACCCAACCAACACGCGAATCGGCTGCATCTGAAACAGCCCCCCAGGACGCCTCGCAATCCGGCCCGCGAGCCGATCGCGAAACAACGGAAGAACGCAAGCAACGTCACGACGCCGTCCGCATCGCCGACGATGCCTTGCCCGCTGTCCTGCAACGCCCCATTCCAGAAACCACCGACGACCCCATCCCAGACCTGACCGACAAGTTGGTCGTCGTCGTCGACGCCCACTCGTTGATCTACCAGGTCTTTCACGCGTTGCCTCCGATGACCAGCACTGGCGGGCTGCCCGTGTCAGCCGTCTATGGGTTCGTTGGCGACATGCTGGAACTGCACTCTCGCAAAGAACCGGACTACTTGATCGCCGCGTTCGACAAAAGCGAGGTCACGTTCCGCAACGAGCTGTATCCCGAATACAAAGCCAACCGGGACTCGATGCCCGATGAACTGCGCCAGCAAATCCCGCTGATTCGCCAAGCCATCGACGCGATGGGCATCGGCATCATCGAGCAATCCGGTTTCGAAGCCGATGACTTGCTCGCCACCGTCGCCGCCAAAGTTGAAGCGGCCGGCGGCCGGTGTCTGATCGTGACCAGCGACAAAGATTGCCGGCAACTGATCAGCGACCAAACCAAGATCTACAATATCCGCAAAGACCAAGAGATCGACGCCACCGAACTGTTCGGGCTGTGGGGAATTCGTCCCGACCAAGTCGTCGACTACCAGGCCCTCGTCGGTGACCCCGTCGACAACGTTCCTGGCATCTCCCTGATCGGCCCCAAGATCGCCCAGCAATTGCTCGAAAAGCACGACACGCTGGAAGAGATCCTCAACAACGCTTCCTCCATCTCGGGAAAGAAACGCAAAGAGAACCTGATGAACGGCCGCGACGCCGCGATGATGTCGCGTGAGCTGGTCGAACTGAAACGCGATGTCGAATCGCCGATTCCCTGGAACCGCTGCGTCCGCTCGGCCGCCGACCTCGAACGAGTCGACGCGTTGCTGCAAGAGTTTGGCTTCCGTCGACTGCGAAGCCGCGCCGCGGAACTGCTCGGCGGCGAAGCACCGCCCGAAGAACCCAAACCAGTCTGGGAGTCTCGCTACCAGACGATCACCAACGAAGACGAACTGAAAGCACTCGCGGTCGAACTTGCCAAACAAACCATCCTGGCCATCGACACGGAAACCACCAGCACTCACGCTCGCGGCTGCGACCTGGTCGGCATCTCGATCGCATGGCAACCCGGCGAAGCCGCCTACATTCCCGTCCGAGCCCCCGAGGGTGATCCGGCGATCAACGAATTGATCGTGATCGAAACTCTTCGCGATGTCCTGGAGTCTTCTGCGATCGAAAAGGTCGGACACAACCTCAAGTTCGACGTGATCGTGCTCCGTTCGGCCGGCGTCCAACTCGGTGGCATCACAATGGACACGATGGTCGCGGACTACTTGCTGAATTCAGGAGGCCGCAACCACGGCCTGGATGACCTCGCGAAACGCAGGCTCGATCACACCAACCTTTCGATCAAAGAATTGATAGGAACAGGCAAGAAACAAATCACGATGGACCAAGTCCCCGTGGACGACGTTTCGCCTTATGCCTGCGAAGACGTCGACGTGCCCATTCGAGTCGCCCCCGCGCTCCGCGACGAACTCAATGCATCCGGGCTGGATGGGTTGTTCGATCAACTCGAAATGCCGCTGACCGAAGTGCTCGCCGAAATGGAGTTCAACGGCATCCACGTCAACGCCGACACCCTTGCCAAAATGAGCGAGCGATTCGACAAGGACATCGCGGACCTGCGAACGCTGGTGTTCTCAGCCGCTGGACACGAGTTCAATCTCGACAGCCCCAAGCAGCTCGGCGTCGTCCTGTTCGAAGAACTTGGGCTGCCGGTGATCAAGAAAACGAAAACCGGAGTCAGCACGGACGCGGACGTCTTGGGCCAATTGGCTGTCAATCACGAGATCGCCGAGCACGTGCTGCAGTACCGCCAAGCCACCAAGCTAAAGAACACCTACATCGATGCCTTGCCGCAATTGATCTGCGAGAAAACCGGGCGCGTCCACACCTCGTTCCGGCAAGACGTCGCGGCAACGGGCCGGCTTAGCAGCAGTGAACCCAACCTGCAAAACATTCCCATTCGAACCGAACAAGGCAAAGCGATCCGGGCCGCGTTCACCGCCGGCCGAGAAGGCTGGTCGTTGCTCGGTGCCGATTACTCGCAAATTGAACTGCGAGTGCTGGCCCACTACAGCGGTGACGAAGCCCTGATCGGTGCCTACCACGACGACGCCGACATCCACACGCGAGTCGCCGCGGAAGTCAACGGGATCGAAGAAGCGGACGTGACCAGCGATCTGCGCCGGATCGCCAAGACGATTAACTTTGGAATCGTGTACGGGCAAAGTCCGTTTGGGTTGGCCAAGACGCTCGGCATCAGCAACGACGAGGCTCGCGATTACATCGAGCTGTACTTCAGCCGTTACTCGGGCGTCGAAGCGTTCATGATGGACACGCTGGCCCGCTGCCGAAACGAAGGCTACGTGACAACCATGTTGGGTCGACGGCGAGAAATCAAAGGCGTTCGCGACCTGGCGAAATTGCCCGAATCGAAACGACGCAGCCTCACCGAACCGGAACGGATTGCGATCAACATGCCCATCCAAGGCACCGCGGCCGACCTGATCAAACTGGCCATGCTACGCGTCCACGAGCAACTCAAGCAGAGCGACTTGCAAGCTCGGCTGCTGCTACAGATCCATGATGAACTACTACTGGAATCCCCCGACGAGGAACTCGACGCGCTGTCGGACATGATTCGCGAAGCCATGACTAGCGTGATGGAACTCGACGTGCCACTGAAAGTCGACGTCGCCCACGGCCGAACCTGGGCCGATTGCTAGGTCAGCTGACTGCAAACCTTTAGCACGGTGATCACCACCGTGACTAACCGCATCTCGCGTGGTCCAGGTCTCACCCGGAATCCAACCAATGCTTCGCCAATAAAGCGAAGCGTCCCGCCAAGACTCACTGACTCACTAAGCAGTCCACCCAAACAAGCGAGCCCAGACCCAAAGCCTCGAAACAAAAGAGCCTTTCGGTCTCGCACCTCACCCAATTCCAAATTCGCAATGACCACATTGCAATTTGCAATTCACCGAGCTGCCTTCCGCAGTCAGCCTCTCACTGAAAGTACTCAACGATCGTCTGCTGCCGAAGCTGCCCCGCCGTCGGATCATAAACCCGAACCGAAATCGACAGCAAAATCACTGCAAACTCTCAACGATAGTGAACTGAGTTATCTCACCGGTCGGAGGATCCTCTAGTCGAACGGTAATGCTGATGGCCTGCAGATCATCCAGGAAAGGCGGCGGGCATTCTTGAAAACTACCATCGAATCGACCGGAATCGATCTGCCATCCACTCGTACTAATCCGAGGCGTCTTCGTGAGGCCGGAAGTGTTGTTCAACAGCCAAGTTGTACCGCTAGCTGTTCCGCCCGACAGAGACGAATCTGAACGCTGAGTCTGATCGAAACCATCCGACTCGTAGCCATCAGTCCATGTGTCATAGGTAGGTTGAAAATAGACGATGTTGCCTGCAGTACCGCGGTGCAACAGCTTTCCACTGTACTTCAAGCTATCCAATCCATTGGGTGGAATCGGAAAGGC
Organism: Rhodopirellula bahusiensis; assembly: GCF_002727185.1. Classification (NCBI taxonomy): domain Bacteria; kingdom Pseudomonadati; phylum Planctomycetota; class Planctomycetia; order Pirellulales; family Pirellulaceae; genus Rhodopirellula; species Rhodopirellula bahusiensis. The sequence goes on along the minus strand of NZ_NIZW01000024.1, from coordinate 22,488 downwards.
AGAATAGCTTGAATTTAAGAATGTCGTGTAGTTCCGAGTCACCTCTGCGTCAGCGACGAGCGTTAGTGGAGGAGTGGATACTTGCCCCGAATTTGCCATCAAACTCTGAAGCGGCGTTCCGTTTAGATAGGGATAACACAGATCGACAAATCCACCCTGCCCCACGAGCGCCGCGTAGTGGCCGGGATCCTTGCTGTAAGTGTTCGACGGTGCGTTGTCTCGAAGATCAAGAATATCAAATCCGGTATCATTATTCAGACTCAGCAATGCTGAAATGCCAATATCATTCACCGACATCACCTCATCATCGCTTCCAATCGTGCCGAGTTCGCTCAAGAACTGCAGACCCAACGTGCTCGTGTCGTCTGCTGTTCCGGATAAATCATCATCGAACCCAGCCACACCCGGAGCTTCGTCCATCCCCGATGTTGCAAAAATGGGTGCACTCTGATCAAAACCTCGAAGGTCGAACGAAAGAATATTGGACGCAATCACGTCTTCTCCGGTGCGATCCCAGCGTGGATCGTCCGTCGAAACATATTCGCGGTGCCAGTGTGATACAGGAACGGCCGGATTCGGACGAGGATTGGGATCACCCAGTTCGAATTCAGGAAGCAGCCAACCATTGAACAACCCAAACTGCTCGCCGCTCACAGCATTGAACGTTCGCGAACTGGGGTGAGCAGCGGGAAACCAACCTGGAGCAGTCGCATTCGGAGGATCGAGCCGAGTATCGCCCGCTCCCTGCCACGTGGTGAGCGCATCATTCCCGCCGACAGCGAGCAGCGGCATCGATGTCGCATAATCGACTCGGTCTTGAAATGCACCTGTTGAATCACCACGTCCGAAATAGCGACCTGGATAGCGCACATGCCCAAAACGATTATGCGGATAAACGAGATCACTCAGCGAGTTAGCCGCAACAAAATTGGTCGGTTCGCCTGTATCAGGATGAATTACCCGACGTAGTGAAATATCGAAGTAATGGTGCATAGGCGCCATCCCCACCAACCAATTGCTTTGACGAACTAGCGCCGAATCAGCCGAACTACCGGGAGCAACATAATTGGGGAACGTCACCTGACCGATTGGATAGATTTCTTCGAGTCCAACAGGCACGGCTCCCGGGTCATTCGCATTTCCACCCATCGGTCGCAAGAAAGTTGTTTCGAATCCGTCTCCCGATCGACCATTCGGCGGACCACCATCACGAACCGCGGCAGGCCCTGTGCCAAACGGATACTCAAGACGAGCTTTAAGGTTCAGATCAGGTCGAACCAACAGAATCCGCTGTCGCAGGACTATTCGATCAGGTGCAAAATCTCGGTCGCTATCTTGAAACAAAGGCATCTTGCTTGGACTAGGCAGCCAAACTGGATCGGTTGAGGCAGCGGGAGTGGTTGCAACTCGCAGTTGATTCAAGCTTTTGTCGACGTCCCAAACTGGCGACGCCCACATGATGATTTCCGCTCGCTTCGACCGAATGATTCGAGGTTCCATCGGATCAGCGGCGGTATCGTCAACCAGATAGGCCGGTACCTTTCCGGTAAACCAATCGTCGCCTTCCGCTTCGGCTGTGAATGCAATGTAGTCATCGAAATCCCCAAATCGCGATAAACGTCTGTAGGTGGGGCCGTTTTCGGGTGCGTTGAATCCGCCCGACGAAGGTGTATCAAAATCGCCTCCGCTCGTCTCCTGCGTTGGCTCTGCACCGAACAAGGCGTAGGTGTGCTCGGTCAGCGGCCCTTCGTAGTATGTGAAATACCCCTGACCACCAACGGGAGAAATCGGCGGCGTCGCATCAACCGTACGTGAATGCAAATCGTTCCGAATGCGGAAGCTAATACCACGCAGCTTGCTGCTCAATGAAACCTGACTACGTCCTTCCTTCATTGAACGTCCAATGACCGCGAAGGCCTTGCCCAACGCCGCCATCAACAACAATGTCACGGTCATCGCGATCATCAACTCGACCAAGGTAAACGCAAACCTTGCCGGCAACTTCTTTATATGGCAATTCATGTTTACGTCCCTATTCCAAAATCCGTGACAGTTGAATGGTTTCCAACGCGTTGTTCACTTCACCCGGTCGATACATCACAGGCTTGCTACGATCGATCACGAAGAAACCCTTCGGACGAGTAACATCGCCCATCGTTTGTCCGACTTCTGGCCCCACCGCGAGTGTGGCACCATCAACTTCGAAGTAACCAACAGTGACCCACACAGCGAAAACGTTGGACTGATCCGTCGCCATATTCGAAAGTCGAGTCATACCAAGCTGCTGGTGAACAACACTCCGCTCATGGTTCTGAGGTGCGGTCACTGCAGGATCCGTCGATTGCCGTTGGAAGATCGGCTTTCCTTCCTGCGCCGCCCCGTCTCGAACGAAATCGCGACGCATCAAACCGCTATCAGAAGGCTGTTTTTCCTCACGCACGATAGGTGTGTAGGGCGGACCAACCGAATCATGAACCTGACCGGAATGCTCCGTAGGATCAATCGTACGGGTTCGCATGCTCTCCAGCGGTGCGATATTCCCGTACATCGCCGAACGAAAGACGCCGGCAAATTGGGTTGGAATATTCTTGTCAAACGAGGGAATTGGGGCGGTCCCAGGATTGTCGTCGTGATCGAACGTTTGCAGCGGCTGTGTTCCCGGAACAAACCAGTTGTTCGCCCGAGCTGCAGTTGCACTATCCGGCGTATACCCTCTTCGGTTCCTCAAGAACTCGGCCCAGAACGCCCCCATGCCAAGCGGCAGATTGTTGTTCAGAGTCGGATCCAATTCACCCGGAGTTGAGAAGCCAGCCATCAGCGACTTGTAGACATTGACGCTCTTGATGGTATTTAAGTTGACCAAACCATTTCGATACAACTTGCTCTTGAAACCAAATGGCGGCCGAAACCCTTCTAAAAGAACATCGTTCGTCCAAAAACCATCGTACTGACCATTCGTCCCGGGATTGTTCTGCCAGGCACCTGCCGCGCGATTCCAACCAAATGTAGTGGTTGGAACAACAGCATCCCAGCTTCGCGGATCGGCGTTTACCACATCCGTGCCGTTGATAGTACCGAAGGTTCGGTAATCCATCCTCGGTGAAAACAACGACTGCTCGCCAGCAACCTGGACATTGTCTTCTGGTGAAATGAAATCGGCATCGAAATCAAACGGTGGTGGAACCTCGACCCACTCCAACAGTCTCCAGAAGTTCGGCGAAGGCCACTTTTCTGGAATCTCAGGATAGGGTGCAGTCATCGCAGGCATGCTGCTCGGCATACCTACAAAGCCATGCTGCGCGTGCTCGTGGGTTGGTGTCCACGGAGAGGAATTGGGGTCGTTCGGCAACCAAGGGTAGTCCGGCTTGGTTGTTCCTCCTGCTGTCTCGTAGGTCGCAGGCTCGTACGCAAAAACGTTCGATGACGACGAGAAGAAGTTCCACAGGTGCGTGAACCGTTGATTGAAGTCGTAACGCGATTGCTGTGTTGCCACCAACGGAGTTGGAACAGCAGTTGGAACTGGTGGTGCCGCGGGGTTCGCGCCACTGATTGGCTCGGTGTTGTAGAGAGACCGGTATTGGTCCGTCGTCACGGCACCTACCGCCGATCCAAACTCCATGCCCAACCTTCCCGGCGAGCTAATGGGAACCCACATCAACTCCTCGGCCGAAACGAACGGTCGATTGAGCCAAAGCACGCTTGCGGGGAAACCGTTGTACGGCTGTCCGACGAACGGTGAGAACGTCGACTGGGCTGAGTTATAAACGGTGCCCGGCGCAATCGGCCCCTGGCGCCAACGTGGTCCGTACGAATGATTCAGGTACCCCAATGTGGATGAGTGCGTCGCTCGGTCACTTGGGTCTTCGTTGTACAAAGTCGCCGTGTCGCGATTCAAGTTCGCAGCGAAGAACACCGACCCAGCAACGGTCTCGTCCTGGGGTGTGACGGTTGTCACCTCCGGTGGAAAAGTATTGATGCTGTGCAGCAAGTTATCAAAGGTGGCCGAAGCGGGATCTTCAATGACGGTTTTACCAGTCTTGTAGCGACTCGCGAAATTCTCCTGTGGATCATTCGTGAATGGGTCTTCATCGAACGGGTCCTTCCAAACGAGATTCATCCCGGTGTCCTCCAACGAGATTTCATTCTCATCGCTTCCGTTGAAAACAGTCAAATCAATGGTGATGTAGTCAACAGTGATGAATGGATTCATGTCAGCGTGATAAGGCTGCGTCGGGTCGGCCAACCGCTGCAAGTAAGCAGTTTTAAAGTGCTCACGCGTACCGGTCATCTGACCCGTTGCTCCGAACGCTCGATACAACTCTGACATGTCAGGACGATCGTCGAATGGTCGGTCCGGAAATTGTCCCGTTCCACTATCGAAGTTGCGATAAGAATCAACCGGGAAGTTCCGGTTTGGATTGAGCGATTCGGTAGGCTCAAGATAGTACTGTCGGCCGACTGGAGGTGTTTCATAGGGCAGCGGTTCGGACACGTTGACGCCAACCGGTGTCGTTATGGTTGTCCAAGAGGCAGGAACATCAGCAGCTGCCTGGATCCCGATGACCTGACGGATTGATGCATCCTCCTGAGGAGCATTCGGATCGTCATAGATCGGAGTCGTCAGAGTGTCATCCATTTCATGGTGCACGACCTGATGAGGAGACAGCTCAATTCGCTGCGGCGACTCATAGTCGATTAGATCTACCGCAGGACCATCAGTCGCGGGGTCGTGCGTAGGGGTTCCAGCGTGATTCTTTTTCGCTCCAATGAACGTCCGCGGACGTGGACCGATAACCGCATGCTGGCCGCCGGCGAGATAGACACCGCCGTCATCGTAGTCACCGTTAGCATATCGGTTGTAGTAGACCTGACCCGCATCGGTGATATCGGCCAATGTGGTCGCCATCGCAGACGAATCAACATTGTTTGCAAAGAAGATAACCCGATCAATCGCTGTCGCAGACTGACTTGCCGGCACCGGATCAAAGAATCGAGGCTGCGCCGGATTGAGCGTCGCCGTATCACGATCCATTGCAACACCAGCGTTTGACGCTGCAGTGACGGCACCACTGCCGATGGGCTGAAGCAACAGATCCGCCGAACCCTCGTAGTAGGGCGTAGTCGACGGATTGGTGCCACTTGGTGCACGCGGACGTACTGCTGACGTGGAAGTCTGAACATCGGAATCCGCCGAATGAACTTCGCTGATCGCCACTCGCCAAACAGGAACATCGTTTCCAGGTGCTTTTCGATTCAGATCCAACGCCCACGGATCCCATGGTTGTTGTGTACCAAGATGACTGTAGAGCTCCGGAGGATACGCTGAAGCGTTCGCAACCGGGTCGATCTCACTTCCGGGTGCGATTGGCAATTGCGGACTTCGCGTATTCCGTAGTTCCAGGAAGAGCGAGCCTTGTGGGATCCGCCATTGATCCAAATCAGCATCGCCTCGAGTCGCACTTCCATCTGCTCCCTGCAACGACAGATCAGCACCACCGTTGTCGAGGTTTGTGTCTCGAACCCGACGGTCATGAAACGCGAGCGACTCTTCCAAGGACAACTCAGGTCGCTCGAGCCCCCATACAGTCCGGTAGGTTGTGCTGTCCATGACATTCACGTCCCATCCGTCAAAAGGATTGGGGTCGTAGTCGAAACGTGTCATCACAGCATCTGCATCACGGAAGTCCGCAACGTTTGCCGCCCACTGAGCAATTTTCATCGCTCGATACTCTTGATTGAAACGTTCCTGGCGGGCCAGCAATCTTTCATCGATCCCAGGTGTACTCGTGTCATCCATCGGCAACATTGGGAAGAAGTTCGGCGAATCGAATGTTGATAGATCGGGGTAGGAATGCGGGAAGTCGAAATCGACTCCGCGATTCGCATCCCGAATGAGCATCATCGCAAGGACATATAAATGACGAGCGAACTGGGCCCGTGCAGTCACATTCCTAGGGCTGAAACCAGCGTGATCTGTGATTTGGGGGTTCAGCAGTTCTCCGGGCGCATTGACTCCACGAGTCGATGAAACTGGACTGGTAGCACCACCGTCACCCAGATAGTGAGTCTCGATAAGTTCTGCCGTTGAAATTCCCCCGTTGAGGATGCGACCGTTTTGATCATCGTCGACAACGCCATCGCCATCGTCATCAAAACCATTCCCAAACGGCCGGTTCAAATTAAACTTCCGCCCTGAACGAAGCTCCTCTGGCATTAGTTCCCACATGACCGCATTCCGAGCTTGGTCAATCGGAGCAGTGTTCGGAAAAACAGCGAGCTGCAGCAATTGCTGAGGACTGGACGCCGAGGTGGCCATCGTGGTGTTCTCAAAGAACTCTGGCGGCAAACTCCCCTTGACCGTCGCGGCACTGACGGAGTGAGTGGTCATCGAATCTGCCAACGCTTTTCGCAAGCCTTGTAGCGATTCATATTCCGCTGGAGCAACCGTTCCGTTTCCATCGATATCAGCGTTGTTGTGATAATCCTCAATCAACTCAATGATTCGATCAGACAACATATCTCGGTCAAACGAGTCAAATCGAAGCAACGGCTCCATATCAGCAAAAGTGTAAGGTTTGTCTGGCTCGCTCGAAGCAGTGAGATCCATCTCATAGGGGTCGTCGAAGGAGTCTCCGGCCGCAGCCCCACCGTTCGATACGATCGAAGATGTGCCGCCTACAACTAACTCACCATTGACACCGAGACCGATTGCACCTCGCCCATAGGCATCAACCGGCAGACCTTGGCGGTTGATCAATTGATGAAGGTTCGGGCGATTGGGGTTCCGCAGCGCCCCCAACAGATCATTGCCATTGGTTGTCACTGGATCAGCCAGATACCCGGGAACTGCGACCACACGCCCATAACCAGTATCGCCCATATCGGCATAAGCACGAGCACGACCAACAACACTTGAGAAGACCCCAAGACGCTCACCTATCAAGCGTTGCGGCCCACGCATCAGGTTATCAGCGTTGTAGCTTGCCAAAGGTGCCCTCTCTGTCACTGAGATTGAACTTGTACCGAGTGCAGTGAACAACGCCCGAATGTCAATCTCCGCCGGGCCGTAACCCCAACCAGCAGGAAGCCCCGTTTCCAATAGGTACCCACGATTAGGTGGTGCTGGCACCTGTGTGTAAACTCGGGCAGGTGATGTAGCAGCATTGCTGGTAGGCTGCGCGATTGGAGAAGCATGTTGAACAGCGCCCGCCAAATCGTTGGTGATCGCATTTCTTGCTTGAGCAATATTCCCGGCCAAGTTGATGTTGACCCGGCCACCAAGATCCTCGATCAAGTAACTGACCAAAGGCTTGATCAATTGCCCATCACGACTCTGGGTGAGAGGAAGACCAGCATCAATCCAAACGCCATCGACGATGCCATCGCCGTTGTTGTCGACGTCCCATGAATCAATGACACCATCGCCGTCGTCGTCGCGTCCGGCCAAAGCACGGGCAATAGCAAGAACTTCGGCAAGCGAGGGATTTGTAAAATCAACAGCTTGATTGAGACCGGGCGTGTTGTTACTGCCGGTGAACGTCGAGTAGTCAAGACGCTTCACCCCGTCACCACGATCGGCAACAGCAGCAGGAACCATTGGATCATTTTCGATTGGCAGTGGCCGCAGAGTTGACCGTTGCATCGCAATCAACATTCGCTGCAAGCGAAGCGTATCCATGGTTCCATCCTGATTATTGATGATCCAATTCAACAATGCAGGACGCACGAATGATGGTGCTGCTTCACCCAAAATCGGATCTGTGGGCATGTAGCTGAGCCACAGATTGTTAAAGTCGGGTGCATCGTACGGCTCGTCCGTGTCGCCGGGCGGCAGATCTTGAAGAAACGATTCCAACGGCGTGGTGGAAAACTCATCTCGTGCCAAACGATGGATCGCATAGTGACCTTGCAAGGCAACGGGCACATCCGAGCCACGACGAAGTGGCAGCTGCTGCAGTCCCATGCCCGGCCAATTGACCTGTGAGTTCGGGTCGAATGGCCCATCAGGAACTTCATACGGAATGCCTGTCACTGGGACGGCTTCCATGCTGGACGCAGTTCCTTTTTCAACCCGAGTGATGTTCAAATCGGTCGAGACGACTTCGTTCAAATTAAAGGGCCGAACCGGGTTGTTTGTCCCAACCGTACGAAGACGGTCCATGCCCATCAGTTGATTGAAGCCGCCCGTCGGATTGAACTGACGACGGGGGCGATCCCAACCGAGTCCGGGCCCATTCAGAATCCGTCCGTTCATATAAAAGCGAGCATAAGGCAATGCCCCATTGGGCAAGGCAGTCGCACTCGCGTCATAGTCATAGAAAAATCGATCAATCCGAAATGCCGGATCTGCCAGCCACTCGCTCATTGACTGCGTCACATCACCCACCGTGATAGGCGAATTCTGATGATCGCGAATATCGATCACGAGCTGACCTGACAACTGATCGCGTCCGTAGGGAGCGCCCCGGTGATCACCGAAATACCTTGCAACCGAAAATGTGAGACCTTCAAGCGGCCCACCCAAGAAAGTCAGAAGCCGACCATTTAACTCGTCATCGTGTGGGAAGTTTGGCGTCGCGTAGCTGTTGGGATTCAAGGGCAACTGAGAGACATCCCCTCCATACCCTGGGTAGCGTCTTGTCGGCTCATTGTCGTTTCGACGGTGCGGATAATCCGACAAGTAGTCGTTGATCCCAGCAACACTTAGCGGAAAAACGCCTGACCCACCTGCCTGAAAGGGGGATTCAAGATACAGCATCGTCGGGAAACGAATGAACTGACCACCAAGCAACACATCTGGTGCGATATCGTCGCGACTCGTCGCAGAGGTAGGATATGCAGCGACTGGTGCAACGCTGGCTTCGATGGCATCTCGCATCCCATAAAGGTCGCCTAGCAAATCGTGGCCCCAGAGAGATGATTCAGGACCAGTCGCACCAACCAGGATCTTTTTCAAAGCGTCATCGACAAACTTCGCACCGTCCAAATCAGCAGCTTCCGCACGCTGAATGCTGTAAGCCGCACTGCGCTGGCGTGAAGTAAAAACGAGGTAGCTGACACCGAGAACGCTGAACAGGGTCAGCATCCCAAGGACGACCAGCAACACAATCCCCGATCGCTGATCTTGCGAGTCGCGAACCGGAGGCCGTTGTTTGTTTCTTTGAGTCATGTTTGTACTCCCTGCGTTTGGAGGCAGGTCATTACGAATAGAGAAGAGAGAGAGGAGAGGGGTTTCGCGACTCATTCGATTACCACCTCTGATTCGACCACCGACACAGCCCCACTGACAATCGTGCAGTAGGTATCGTCGACGTGGGTAACATTGCCGCTTGCTTCGTCTTGGAAGGTCCAGTCGGGACCAGCCAACGTCACAGTACGACGCCAAACTTCTGGGTTTGTGTTGCCGTCTGAATCATTCCAGCCAGCACCGAAACCACCTGCGTTGATGAAACCGTACTGCGGCTCATCGACTCGTAACACTCGATACCATCGATGCACAGCCGGCCCCTGTGCGGCCATGCCAAGGGTCAACGGTCCGCCACCGACTTGGTGTGGCTGGCGTGAAAGCATGACCCATTCCCCGGTGCGGACCTCGGAGTCAACTGCAGCTGAGCCATACAACTCCACTTCACCACCAGCGCCACCGACGAAACCAATCCAGCCGCCAACCCAGGCAATTCTTTCGCCCCGAGGGTTGTCGTCCGAATCATCGATCGCATAGCTGCGTTTTTGCAGTGCTAGCGGATCATCTAATCGCCGAGGTACTTCGGGCAAGCGTTGTCGAACGACAACAATTGATTGGCGGTAACTGTTGCCACCCAAGAACGGCGGAACAAGCGTTGCGAACCAGGTGTACTCACTGGAGTTCGCCGTTCCTGAATCCGTGGTTGCACCACTCGTCATAACGGTTTTTGTCAGCAATACCGACGCTGGATCCGCTGGCTTGCTACCATCAACCATCGACAGTCCACCCGAACCCTGGAACACATGCTCTGCATAGGAACGACTGATGATCTGGTGGCGGTACACAGGAGTCGTCTGCGCGAACATATCTGATCGCAAGGTCGCCCTCCACATCCGAGGCGACATCGGAAACGGCATCTGTGGCCGGTTCGGTGGAACGGGACCTGATGCGACTGGCCCATTGGATGCGGTCACCGCCTCATTCGGAGGTGTCAGAATTTTGTACCGCTCGTTGTAGTATGGGAATCGGCTGAAGTCGTAAGCTGAATCGGTGTTCGAAGCTGCTGCAAACGGATTCGCCAAAACGTTGTCCGCAAAGTTCCCATTTGCAGGAGTGGATGGGCCGGCGAGCAACGTTCGGAGATCGGGCATACCCAGAGGGTCGATGCAAATCCCGCCTTGCAGCCCTGCCTTCGAATCTGGATGCCCATAACCCGGTGAACTAAGTTTTTCCTTTTCCTCGGCAGGAAAACCTCCGACAGTCATCGCATCGCGAACGGACAGAACCTGCCCGGTCAGTGTTTCACCAGGTGCACCGGGCGAAGTCGAAACGGGTTTGTAATAGATCGCCAACTTATCAAAGTCGTTAAATTTCTGTGCGGCACCAATTGCGGCGGCAGCAGTCGATTCACTGATGCTGCGATCCAACTCCATCGCCGATTTAGCATTGTCCGATGCAATTGGAATCAGTGCAGCAAGGCCCAAAAGTCCTGTCAGAATGACCCCCATGGCAAACACGGTTTCCATCAGAGTCACGCCGCCCCGCAAACCATGGATCAGAGAATCTTGCGCCATAAGGTTGCGGCACCATGATCGATTTTGGCTCAAAGTATTCATCAGTTCGACCCCAAGTCACGAGCTTCGACCGCTGCCGTCCGAGCGGCTCCGATCACTGACCGAATCCGCGAACTCTGATAAACATTATCAGTAGGAGGCCCCGGCGGAATCATTTGGCCCTGATTCACGAAAGGATTGGTCCATGACGACGACACCACCTCGCCATTGCGTGACTTGATTGTCACCCAGATGCTTTCGTTGTTGAGAAGTGGTGTCGTCCCATCATCGGCATCATCCGCAAATGGTGAGCCGTCCGTATCCTCAAGTTGGTCATTCGGTTCCACCTTCAGCTCACCGGAGCGGCTGACCAAGAAATGTATATCACCCAAAACAGGCAGTTCCTGCAGTTGCAAAGCACCGCCCACCCTTTGAGAAGACAAAACTCGACTCACCTCGCCTCTCGCACCGAACAAGATCCAAATGGAGCCATAGTCAACGACTTGAGATCGATTCGCGGCAACGACAAAAGGCAGGGCAGTCGTGTCGATATAGTTCCCCTCAATCTCCATCGGTGAAAACTCGTTCCCATAACGCCCGATCCCAGAACTCGTTAGGTCAATCGCCGCGCCCTGAGACAATTCAGTGGGCATCGCGATTGCCGGAGTTGGCGAACGCAAGATGCGGTACTGAACTTGTTGATTATGGAACCGGCGGAAGTTCGAGTTGGGCTCAATCCTTTGCAATGCAAGCATGACATCGCTCGTTGCGGTAAGTCCAATCCCGGTGATTTCTGCGGGCATCCCGTTGTCACCGAGCTGAATAATGTCGCCCGGATTGATCAAAGTACGTTTATTCGGATTTGCATCGATATCACGAGCAGATCGCAATAGTTGAGATGCTTCACCAGGCACCAACATGGTCAACGTATCCAACGTGACCCCCGCAGGATTGAATCCGACGGAGATCAAACCACGATCTCCCAAACCTTCACCGGAATAGGGAGCCGGAGTCGTCGCAAAACGCATGCGAATCGCTTGACTTCGACCCAGTGGTCCCCTTCCGCCAATTCGATCAATGATGATCCCACCGCCACCGCCCGTGGCAATGGAGCGAGCTCGGGCTTCTTCAATTACCGACTGGAACAACGTTGCGGAACGCGACACCTGCTGTTCACGCAGCGTATTCTTGACGGTGGGCAGTGCGATGCTGGTCAGCAAGGTTATGATCGCAAGAGCGATCATCAGCTCGACTAGCGTAAAACCAGACCGAAGTAGTGTTCTTTTCATCTTTGCAACGAACATGACTAGAACCCCAGCACTGGATAGATGTTATCGGCCGAGTTGTCCGTTCGGTCGCCATTCACGTCAGATACTGCACCAAGACGCTGAAGGAGCGGCCGTGGAGCGTCCGCCCCCGTACCGACCAAATCCAAAGTAAAAAATGGATCAGGGAAGAAAACGGCACGATCGAACCGGCGCAGAGTACCGTCACGAGCATCCGCCACACGCAGATCGCTAACGAAATCATCCCCAACCGTTTCACGGCCAGTCCCCGGCCCCGAAGTCACTAGATCGAACTCACCATCACTACCTGCAGATACGATCATCGGCCGCACCGCATAGGTGAGTTTGTCAACCATGATGCTGTTGCTATTAGTTGTCGGATCGACCAAATCATTTGTCGTCGACGCCAAATCGTAGTCGTACTCCGATCGGTAACGCGGGTCCATTCGGAGTAAATCCAATGGATCGTCTCCGCGATTGCGAATGATCGCAGCAAGTTCGCCAACAGTTGGCCAAGACGCAGAATCTGACTCATCAACGACCCAACGATTTTTCAGGTAGAAACCAGTAGGCCAACGCATCCAAAGAAGCGGGACACCCCACGAGTCGACAATTTCCGGCATTCCGTCTTCATCTGTGTCTGCGATATCTCGGGTCCTCAATTGCTTCAACAATGGCTCTCCATCGAGCGTTGATGACGCAAAGATTTGATACAGACATTCAGCGCTTTCATGCTCGGGAGTCCAAGCGGTCCATGCCGCGGCCCAACTCCCAACATTCAATGTTCGCATCACTCGCTGACGATATCTTTGAGACGCCAAGGCTCGCGAATTTTCTGGTGCAATCCCCGGGGTCACCGGAGGCTCCGCTGCGTTGGTTCGATAAGCAATCGGAGCCACACCTGGAGCACCCGTTCTAGATGATCCGACATCCATGTCCGCCCTATTGTTTGGCAGGACAGCTCGCAACCAATCTCGTTTAAAAATCAACTGAGCATGACTGACAGCTTCGCCATCCAAAACATTACTTGGCATGGCAACACGCCTTTGCGACTCGTCTTCGTAAAGTCGCAAGATCGAAAGATTCAATCGGTCGATCATTGCCTTCGCACGTGTGTCCTGAGCCTGTCGCTGGGCTCCGGACAAAGCGATCGCCACCATCCCGCTGATGACACTGATGATCACGAATGACACCAGCACCTCAACCAAGGTGAATGCGTTGCGATTGGAAGTTTTAGAAAACATAAGAAAAGACTTTGCCGAGTGGCGAATGACTGATGCGGTAACAGGTTCTATGGAAGGTCCGAATCGAGTGTCGAAGTCGAGAAATTGGTAATATTGTCCAGCATTGGCCGAGTGGTGTACGGCGAAGACCCACCCATCTTTTCGTAGGCATAGCCGTCTTGGTACTTGTCCACACTCGACAGGTTTGCTGGCGTCCCGCTGATTGCAGCCGGGAGTCCGAATGGGTTGTAAAACTGGCCCGTCGTGAACATTGGTAGGGCACTGACATACGCATCCGATCCTTGCGGAACGAAGATCCCACCGAAATGGTTATCCCTTCCCGCTGAGACCAATTGAAAGCGTTTGGGCTCTATAAACTCGTAGGCCCCAGCGGCTACGACGGACAGTCCAGCAAGCGTAGACTTAGGCGTTGTGTCTTGTTGAGCAGAAACAAACACCTGGGCTGCCCCCACATCCTGAAAATCACCCGGTGGGGAATAGACATTCATCAGGTGCTTCGAACCGGCTTGCTGCCAAGCCCAACCTCCCTGATCGGCACTACCAAGTGCGTACTGATAGTTGTCGGCAGAGAAGTAGGCGACCGGCAACTCACTCACGCCAGGAAACGCGACGGGAAAGGGATCCGGCAATTGAGCAAACCCCAAAGCATTTGCCACGCTCTCATCGTCGGAATAGGCATATGGAGCGGCCAGACCCAGCGGATTGAATGCCCCACTGCCATCGACAACCAGGACGCTGTTTCGAGCTGACGCAAAATCAAAGAAAGCGTTGTCGCGATCTGAATTGAACTGAAACAACTGATAATCAGTGTCCGATGCGGTGACTGGGTAGCTGGCCGAGGCAACCAACGCCAATGGTCCGCCTTGTCCAGTAAATGGGCGTTTCTTGTCGCTTGAATAACCACCCAGACAAAAAACCAATGCCTCTGCTCGGTCCATCGCATGTGGATAGTGAGCAAACGCTGAACTGCTACGTGGATCGGCAACTCCACTGCCACCGCAACGCGCCAACGAATCATTCACGTGAGTGAACTGGGCGAGGATCCGCAACTCAGTGTCGTTGATGTCTGGAAACGCTTTCCGAAAGTGACGCTCAACGTCTTTCCACTGATAGAAGTCCGGCGGATAGTCACCGTACTTCAAGTTGTAGGCCGCCAAAGCTTGATCCATGACATCGATTTCCATTCGGATCGCAGTGTCGCGAGCCGTGCCGATCGCTCCTGTGATGGCCGGGATAAGAATCGCCGACAAGATGCCGATGATTCCAATCACAACCAGCATTTCCACCAGGGTGAAGGCGGAGCGGGTGGTGGGTGCCACGCGGGCGTGCTGCTGGAGGTTGGTTCGAGCGTTCATCGCTACTCTCGGAACGGGGAATGGTGCTGGCGGTTGTCCGTTCCACTCATGGAGTGAAACCGACGCGGTGCGGATGAGGTTGAAAAAGGTTTGTCTCGTCGGCCGACCGGCACTCTCGCGCCGGTCGGGCTGTTTCAATTTGGCTGCTTAGCTCAAGCCCGAGATCAACTCGACCAACGGCATGAACAAACTGATCACGATGAAACCGACCGCGACCCCGAGGAACACGATCATCAATGGCTCCATCAACGCGGTCAGTGCGTCGGTCATGATCCGGACTTCTTCGTCGTAGGTGTCGGCCACCTTGTAAAGCATCGTGTCGAGCTCGCCGGTTTCTTCCCCGACGTCGACCATGTTCACCACGAGGTCATCCACCACGCGGCCTTTGATCTTCGTCAGGTAAAACAAGACACACAGCACGGCACCACCGATGATCATGTAGCTGGACATGAACGTCAGCATCTCGACCATGGTGCCGTCATCGAGCTTGCCGCCCTTCGCGGTTAACGCCACGCTCATGACCATGATGCCGGGGAACGATCCAAACAAAGCCCAGAACACGGCGGTCATCGGGTGGAAACCCAACACCGAGTATTCCTTCAATGGCTTGCTGATCACTTCCCCTTCGCGGATTTGGTTGCTGACCCCGGTGAACATTCGCTCGAACATGGCGTTGCCTGCCGTCTCTCGCGTGATGTTGAGGGCTTCCAAAATCGGCACACCGGAACTGATCAATGTCCCGAGCGTCCGCGTTGTCCGAGCCAGAATGTTCTTTTCGATCAACGTGCCGAAAATGGGCACGCGGATGATGAACATGTCGAACCCAATTCGCCCCTGTTTGAACTTCCTCATCAATTTGACCAGGATCAATGCACACACCGGCATCAAGATCAGCAGGAACCAATACCCGGCGATGTAATTGCTCATCGCGATCAACAACACCGTGGGTGCTGGCAGATCCAAACCGAACTCGTCGAACATCTTTTCGAACGTCGGCACGATGAACAGCATGATGAACGTCAGGATCAACGTCGCGACCAAGACCACGATGACCGGGTAGATCAACGCCCCTTTGACCTTTCGCTTGAGCGATTCAGCCGACTCGAGGAAGTCAGCCAAACGATTGAGGATCGTTTCCAACGCACCGCCGGCCTCACCGGCTTTGATCATGTTGACGTACAGACGGCTGAAGACCTTGGGGCACTTCGCCATCGCTTCGGACAGCGTCGACCCACCTTCGATCTCGTCGCAAACGTCCATCAAGGCGTTCTTGAGCTTACCGGGTTTCTGGTTGCCTTCCAGAATCTTCAGACTGCGCAAAATCGGTAGACCGGCGTCTTGCAAGATCGACAACTGACGTGTGAACGCGCAAATGTGCTTGGTCTTGGCACCGCCCATGGCGAAGGGGCGTTTCTTGCCACCCCCGGCCGCGGCGGAACCGGCCGCTTGTTTCTTGACCGCGATTTTGGTGACGAAGTAGCCCATCTGACGGATGGTGGTTTGGGCTTCGTCCTCGTTGGCCGCATCGATTTCGTCCCGGATCTCTTGTCCGGTCGCGTCCATCGCTTCAAAGGTATAAGTCGGCATGGGATTGCTTCTTCAAGTGAAAAGGGCCGCAGGATCACAGGGCCACAGGCTTGGTTTTTGTAAAGCTACTAGCGGTTAGCTTCTAGCTTCTTCATTTGGAGTTGGATTCATTGGTTGTTCACGCAAAGCGTTTGAATTTCGTGGTGGCACTCACTGCTTTGTGAGTTGTTGCTGACGGTTGCTGATCAGTGCCTGCAACATTCTCGATATCTGCTTTGTTTCATCGATGAGCGATTCGGACTGCTGCGTGGACATCAATTTGACTCGAGTTGCGATGTAGAGTTGAGTTCGAAGTTCGGCACAGGAGCCTTTGGCGATGACGAGGAACCGAATAAAGTCTTTGGGTGTTCGCTCATAACCTTCTGCAATGTTGGAAGGAACGCTGACGGCACTTCGCTGCATCTGATCCTTGAGTCCAAAGTCACGGCAATCGGATAAGAGTTCGTAAACAGAAACGGCCAATCGGCACCCTCGTTTCCAAACTTCCAAATCTTCAAACGTGCTCGCCATTCGCTCCTAAATCTTTGCCTCTCGGATTACTTCTTTTCGATCTACCTGCGTCCTAAATCACTGTGGTCCTGTGACGCTGTGGCCCTTTCGCACTGCATCAACCATCAACCACTGTCTCTCGGACGATTTCGTCGAGGGTGGTGATGCCGTCGCGAGCCAGGCTCATTCCGAACTCTCGGAGGATCACCATCCCGTCGCCTTGAGCTTGGTCTCGCAGTTCGTCCGTGCTGGCGTTCTGCATGATCATTTCGCGAATCGTGTCGTTGAGAATCATCAACTCAAACAATGCGATCCGACCTTTGTACCCTGTGTTGTTGCATTTCTCGCAACCAACGCCTTTGAAGTAGTCGGTCGCTTCGATCTCTTCGCGACTCATCCCGAGTTCCATCAACAGATCGCTGCTGACGCGGGTCTTCTCGCGGCAACCAGTGCAGATCCGGCGAACAAGTCGCTGAGCCAAGATGGCTTCGACGGTCGCGCAAATCATGAAGGGTTGAATCCCCATGTCGGTCAACCGAGTGACCGTGCTGGGCGAATCGTTTGTGTGCAAAGTGCTGAACACCAAGTGACCGGTAAGCGCCGCCTGAATTGAGATCTCGGCGGTTTCCAAATCGCGAATTTCACCGACCAGAATCGTGTCCGGATCCTGCCGCAAAATCGCTCGCAAACAAGACGCAAACGTCACCCCCGCGTCGGAGTCAATTGGGATCTGAATGATTCCATCGATGTCATATTCCACCGGGTCTTCGGTGGTGATCAGCTTCTCGGAAATCTCATTGAGTTCAGACAACGTCGAATACAAAGTGGTCGTCTTGCCCGATCCCGTCGGGCCGGTGACCAAGACGATTCCGTTGGGCCGGTCGATCGCCGAGCGGAAACGAGACATCATGTCTTCGTCCATGCCGACGTTGTCGAGCGAAAGGTTGACCACCGATCGGTCGAGCACCCGCATGACGGTGGACTCACCAAAGATCGTTGGCAGCACCGACACCCGAAGGTCGACGGGGTGACCACCGACCATCAATTCGATCCGACCATCCTGTGGCATCCGACGCTCGGCGATGTCCAGGTTGGCCATCACCTTGATTCGAGTCGTGATTGCGAACGCGAGGTGACGCGGCGGCGGGACCATCTCATAGAGCACGCCTTCGGATTTGATCCGGATGCGGAACTCATCTTCAAACGGCTCGAAGTGAATGTCCGAAGCGTGGTCCTTGATCGCCAGCAACAACACCATGTTGAGCAGCTTGCGCACGGGAGCCGAGTCGGCGAGGGCTTCCGCATCGGTGATGTTGAACTTTTCGTTGTCCAACAAACTTGCGGCGGCTTTGAGCTCTTCGTCTTCGGCCAGTTCAGCGACCAGCTTCTCGACGCTTTCGGCTTCGCTGTCGTAGTACTTCGTGATCGTTTTGTTGATATCCGCTTCGGTCGCGACCAAGATCTTGATCTCGAAACCGAGGAACGTCCGCAACTCATCTTGGATGTTCAGGTTCTGAGGGTCACACGTCGCGATGGTCAGCGTGTTGCCTTCGAACTGAATCGGAACGCAACGATAGAGCTGGGCCATCGTTTCACTGATCTTCTCCATCACCTCCGGTTCCAGCTTCGCCTCTTCCAGCGAAACGGTTTGCATGCCCATTTGCTCGGCGAGCGCCTGAATGAGCTGCTCGTCCGTGACCAACTGCATGTCCTCGGCGACTTTCCCGAACAGCGCACCAGGCTGCTGCTCTTGTTCGTCCAGCACAATTTGCAATTGATCATCGGTGAGGAAACCGAGGTCAACGAGGATCTGTCCGATGCGACGTGGGGCCATGGATAGTGAGCTGGAAAGAGGCGCAGGGCCACAAGGCCACAGGAAACAAAATAAGAAACGGTTGAGCCAACCGACCCCAACAAACTGTGCTGCTGTGGTCCTGTGGCCCTTTTCAACTTCTAATCTTCTTTAATCGGAACGGGGTCGTCCCCCAAACCTTGTCTTGCTTGAACGATTCGTTTGGCCAAGTCATCGGGGCGGTGGGCTTTTGCAAGCACGTCTTCCACCGAGACTCGGTCGCCCTTCCAGTGGTTGAACAACGCGTCATCCATCAACTGCATGCCGAACTTGGCACCCGTCTGCATCGACGAGTTGATCCGGAACGTTTTGTTTTCGCGGATCAGGTTGGCGATCCCCGGAGTGACGTTCAGCACTTCGTAAGCGGCACATCGACCACCACCGATCTTCGGCAGCAGCGTCTGAGCGACCACGCCGATCAACGTCGAAGCGAGCTGGGTCCGAATTTGGTCCTGCAAGTTTCCCGGGAACGCATCGATGATCCGGTTGACGGTGCCTTGAGCACTGTTCGTGTGCAGCGTTCCAAACACGACGTGACCCGTTTCAGCAGCACTGATGGCCGCCTCGATCGTCTCGAGGTCACGAAGCTCACCGACCAGAATCACGTCGGGGTCTTGCCGCAATGCACGACGAATCGCTTCGGAGAAACTCGGCACGTCGACGCCGACTTCCCGCTGATTGATCGTCGACTCTTTGTGTTCGTGATAAAACTCGATCGGGTCTTCGATCGTGATGATGTGGTGGTCAATGGTCTCGTTGAGCAAGTTGATCAGCGATGCCAGCGTCGTCGATTTCCCCGAACCCGTTGGGCCCGTTACGAGGAACAACCCACGCGGGCGGTGAACCATTTTGACAACAGCCTCGGGCAAACCAAGTTGCTCGGGTGTCAATTTGTCATTGGGGATCTGACGCAGCACCATCGAGATGAAGCCACGTTGCTTGAAGACCGAGACTCGGAAACGGGCCAGATCGCCAAACGCGAACCCAAAGTCGGTCGAACCTGTCTCCTGCAATTCACGCTGACAACGTTCCGGCGTGATCGATTTCATCAACGCGACGGAGTCTTCGCCTTCCAACGTCTTCGTTTCCAACTTCCGCATTCGGCCGTGCAAACGAAACACAGGTGGCTGACCCACGACAATGTGGATATCGCTCACGCCCTGCTTCACAGCAGCTTGCAGCAGTTTGTCGATCAGCACGGTGGCCATGGAAAACGCCTGACAATGGGTGGGAGGGCGTGAAGAGGAGAATTAGGGGCCGTCTGTCTGGTCGGATTTCACTGGCGACTCAAACGGCCAGTCCAACCGGCGTTCAGACCGGCCACTCCCCAGGTGATTCGCGAGAAAAGACGAGAACGAACCACGCCAGAGCAACCGGCATCCCGCCAGATCGTTCGGCAACGGGACAGTGTGTCCCAGATGAGTCGCCCAACACGTGATTTCCCGTGCCAGACGGTGTCATTATGCGTGAAACAGCGTCAAAGGCAAAGAAATTCGCGTTGTGTACGCGGAATGGGCACCGACCCTCCCCATCCAGGGCAATCGAAACCAACCCGCCGGCGAGAAAAGCTTCGCCACCGGCGTCGGAGCGGAATGGCAAGCAAACACCACTCAGCGCCACCGAGTCCAAGCATCCTCGTGCTATCGCGAGAACAAACGAGCCAGCCAGACCACGCGACCGCCGTGCTTTACAGCGACGACAGTTCCTTCGCGATGTGACTGAGTGCCAACGCTTCCTGCTCGGTCTTCTTGGCCACTCGGTAGACCTCGTCGAAGGTCGTGATTCCGCGAATCACTTTGAGCATTCCATCGGCGTAAAGCGTTGACATACCGTTCTTTATGGCCTCTTCGCGAATGGTTTTGGTGGTCGTCCCTTTGAACATCAATTCGCGAAGCTTGTTGTTGATCAGCATCAACTCGTAGATACCGATCCGGCCGCGATAGCCGGAACGCCCGCAATATGTGCAGCCCTTGCCCTTGCAGAACTCGGCTTGAGCGAGCATCTCCGGCGGGATCTCCGAGTCCTCAATAACGCTCTGCGGTGGCTGATATCGAACCTTGCAACGGGGACAAATTGTCCGCACCAAACGCTGAGCCAGCACCGCGATGACGGAGCTTGCCACCATATAGGACGGTACACCAATGTCCACCATCCGTGATATGGCACTGGGCGCATCGTTCGTGTGTAGGGTACTGAAAACCAAGTGTCCAGTCAGTGAGGCCTGGATTCCCATCGATGCGGTCTCATGATCTCGCATTTCGCCGACGAGAATGATGTTGGGTGCCTGCCGCAGCATCGCTCGAATGATGCGTGCGAAGTCGAGGCCGATGTTGTGTTTCACTTCGACTTGGTTGATACCGGGCAAGTAGTACTCGACGGGGTCTTCCGCGGTGATGATCTTTCGGTCGGGTCGGTTCAACGCGTTGAGCGAAGCGTACAGCGTGGTGGTCTTCCCGGACCCCGTCGGTCCGGTCACCAACACGATTCCGTTGGGACGGCGAATGAGTGAGTTGAAGTTCCGGAAGTCACGCTCGGACAAACCGAGTTGGCGGGTACCAACTTTGATGTTGTCCTTGTCCAGCAGCCGCATCACGCAGGACTGGCCGTGGTTGGTGGGGATGATGCTGACCCGCAAATCGAGCTGCTTGTCCCCCACCGTGATTTTGATCCGCCCGTCCGTGGGGCGTCGCTTCTCGCTGATGTCGATCTTCGAGAGGATCTTGATCCGGGCGATGATGGCCGAAAGCATCCGCCGGGGGGCTGCTTCCCGCTCGACGCAAACGCCGTCAATTCGATAACGGATTCGAACACGATCTTCAAACGGTTCGACGTGAATGTCGCTGGCCCGCAACTGGACGGCTTCGGCGATCATCAGATTGACCAGCCGGATGACGGGAGCCGAATTGTCGTCGACCGTTTCCTCCCCCCCGCCAGCGTCCGATTCGGTTTCGGTGAAGTCGATGGCCGTGTCGGTGAACTCCTGCAGCATCGAGTCAGCCGATTCACCTTCGACCTGACCGTAATACTGGTTGATCGCCCCGTTGATGGCTTCTTTGGGGGCCAGGGCGGTTTCGATTTTCCGGTTGAGAATGAACCGCAGCTTTTCGACCGTTTCGAGGTCAAATGGGTCGGCGATCAGGATTGTCAGGGCGCCGTCCTCTTCTTTGAACGGCAGCACCGTGTTTTCTCGAGCGACCGATTCGGGCACCAATTCGATGACGGTTTCGCTGATCCGCTCGCTTCGAAGGTCGACAAAGGGGATTTTGTGGAACTTCGCCAAGGCCATCCCGACTTCTTCGGGGCTGGCGTATTCCATTTTGATCAAGACGTCGCCGATGTCCGCACCGGTGTTTTTGGCGACTTCTTCGGCTTCGGACAGCTGATCGAGACTGATGACGCCCTGTTGGAGCAGCAAATCGGTGAAATCTTGCATCGTCCGGCTCATGGTGAATTCCTTCGTCGACAGAAAAGCGTGGCCAGCCGTGTTCGCGCAAAAAAGGCGCCCGGCGACGTGATCTTAGGATATCACGAGGACCACGGGCAGGTTGCGGAAAACTTGGCTTGCTTTGGACTTCGCGGAGGAGTGTGGGGTAGCAGCCCGTCGTACGGTGGACTTCACCGGGGATGCAAGTGAGGTTGCGCTCGACTCGGTGGGGGACCACCGAGCTAGTGCGCCTGCAAAGGCGATTGAATTGTCAGGTGAAAGTCCTGATCGGGGAATTCGTTACCGCCCCGTAGCTGATGGTAACTGCGTTTTCAACAGAAAGGGTGGAGAGCAACCAAAAGCGAATGAGCAGTCCGTAACTGTATTGTGAACTCGATTCGGCCAAGCCTGTCGGGGAGCCTTCTAGTGCCTCCGGAACGATTTTGTGCCGCTTGATGACCTCATTTTCACCAGATCCTCAAGCAGCCAGAAGCGTGCCCTGATAGGTCCACTT